>CAZWKH010000183.1:0-5551 GCA_964633885.1 uncultured bacterium
CGCCTCGGGCCTTTCCACCGGCGCGGCGTTCATGCTGCTCTTCCGCCCCCGCCGCGAGGAGAGGGAGCGACTGGTCCGGTGGGACCTGCTCGCCGTGCTCGCCGAGATTGCACTGCTCGCCCTCTTCCTGCTCGATCTGAGCACGGGCACGCAGAGCGCGCGGGCGGCGGCGGGGGAGTTCCTCGGCGGGAAGTGGACCGCGGCCTTCTGGTCGCTGGTGGTCGGGGCGGGCCTCCTCGTCCCCCTCGCCCTGGAGCTGGCCGAGTCGAGGCGGCACCTCGCGCCCACAGTGGCCTCCCCGCTGCTCGTTCTGGCCGGCGGGCTCTCCCTGCGCTTCATCCTGCTCATGGCCGGTCAGGCTTCTTCCTTCGCGGCCCTGCCCTAGAGGAGTAGGCATCATGCAAGACGAGCGTCCCTTCTGGAATCCCTACCTGGCCGGCGTGGCGCTCGGCCTCGTGCTACTGGCGACCTTTCTCGTCATGGGGTTCGGCCTCGGCGCGTCCGGCGCGGCCAACCGCCTCGGCATCTTCGCCGCCGGCATCCTGGCCCCCGAGGCGACGGGCAAGGTTCCGCAGTTCGCGAAGTTCCTGGAGGAGGAGTCCCACATCCTCAACGACTGGCTGGTCTTCGAGGTGCTGGGCGTTTTCCTGGGCGGCATTGTCGGCGCCTACACCGCGGGGCGGATGAAGCCCGGGCTGGTGATGGGGCGGCGGCCGATCTCCGCCTGGTCCCGGCTGGGCCTCGCGCTGGCCGGGGGCATCCTCATGGGCGTCGCGGCGCGCTTCGCCCGCGGCTGCACCTCGGGGCAGGCCCTGACCGGCGGCGCGCTCCTCTCCGTCGGGTCCTGGGTCTTCATGATGGCGGTGTTCGCGGGCGGCTACCTGTTCGCACCTCTCCTGAGGAGGCAGTGGCGATGAGCCTTCCCCTGTACATGAAGGACGCTTTCGGGTTCCCCACCGCGGCGGCCCTGGCCACGGCGATCGGCTTCGCCTTCGGTTTCGTGCTGGAGCGCGCGGGCTTCGGGCGGGCCTCGGTGCTCGCCGCCCAGTTCTACTTCAACGACAACCGCGTGCTGAAGGTGATGTTCTCGGCCATCGTGACCGCGATGCTGGGGGTGGTGATCCTCTCCGGCCTTGGCCTCCTGGATCTGAGCGCCATGACCATCCCCGAGACCTTTCTCTGGCCCCAGGTCCTGGGCGGCCTGCTGCTGGGGATCGGATTCGTCATGTCCGGATACTGCCCCGGCACCTCGGTGGTGGCCGCCGCCTCCGGCAAGCTGGACGGAGTGATCACCGTGCTGGGAGTGATCCTGGGATCGCTGCTCTTCGGCCTGGCCTACCCGTTCGTCGAGTCCTTCCACCTGAGCGGCGCCATGGGCGCGAAGCGCTTTCCCGATCTCCTCGGCATCCCCGCCGGGCTGGTCGCGGCGGGGGTCGTGGCGATGGCCGTCGGGGCATTCCTCGGCGTGGAGAAGCTCGAGATCGCGGTCTCGCGGCGGCGCGCCGAGGCCGCCCCGGCAGGCTCTCCGGCCCTGCGCAACCGCGCGCTGGCCGGCTTCGCCGTGGCCGGGGCCCTGGCCCTGGCCACGATCGCCATGCCCAGGGCGAACGATTCCGCAGCCGCGATCCGGACCGTGGCGCCGATCGACGCCCTCGAGCTGGCGCGCATGCTGATCGAGGATCCCTCGGGCAGCTACCTCGTGGACCTGCGCGGGTCCGAGGCCTACGCCCGGGCCCACATTCCGGGCGCCATGGTCCTTGCGCCGCAGGAGGATCCCGGGGAGTTCTTCGCCGCCCTCTCGGGCCAGCGGCGGCTGGTCGTGTACGGCGATGCCGGGTCGCCCGCCGTGCCGGAAGGGGCCGCGAGGTTCGCCGGTGAGGTGAGGGTCCTGACGGGAGGCTACGAGGCCTTCGCGCGCGCGATCCTCCAGCCGCCGATCGCCAAGCCCGACCCGACCGCCCAGGACATCGCGCAGTACCGGCTGCTCAGCGCCCTGCACGCGCGCTTCACGGAGAGCGAAGCACCGAGCACCCCCGCGGCGCCGGTGCTGCGCCGCGCCCAGGCGGCGGGTGCGAAGAAGGGCGGTGGCTGCTCCTGACGGCGCAACCCGCGCCGCGGCGGGGCCGTCGCGGCGCGCCCTGAAAGGGGAAGGCTAGTCGTCTTGCGGAGGGGCGTCCTTGAAGAGGGGAGTCGCCGTCGGACCTTTCGGTTTGTATCGCTTGAGGTCGTCGGCGAGCCTGCCCATCTTGGACTCCTGCTTCTTGAGCGCTTCTCCCGAGGCGAAGAGCTTGCGGAGCCCCTCCTCCTCTTCGCGCTTCTTCGCCGAGAACTCGCGAAGCTCCTCGTCCACGCCGGCGGTGGCGTCCGCGCGGGGCAGCGTCTCCAGGACCAGGTGGTCGCGGATGTCGATGCGGGTCTCGAAGGGGCCGGTCAACTCGTCCAGCACCCCCGCGCGGGCCAGGGCTGCGGCCATGACGCCGATCCACTCGCGGGAGAGCCCGACATGCCCGGCCACCTCCTCCACCGTGGGCGGCCGCCCCCCCTGGCGGTGCTTGAGGACGCGGATCGCGGCCACGATCAGGTGGCCTTCGTGGTAGGTGGCTTGCAGATCCATGTTCGGATTCTAGCGCCCGCCGCCCCCGGCGAGCCACCCTCCGAAGAGATCGAGCAGGCCCGTGAGCTTGATCGCCGAGGCCAGGACGGCGACCACCAGGACCGCGCGGATGAGCTTCTCGCCCTTGCGCACCGCCATGTGCGCGCCGACCCAACCGCCGGCCATGTTGCCCGCGGCCAGGACCAGGCCCTGCAGTGGCGCCACCTTGCCCTCGGCGGCGAACAGAGCCAGAGCGACCACGCTGTAGGCCAGGATGAGGAAGACCTTGATGAGGTTGGCGCGCACCAGATCGAGCCCCTGCACCCCGACCAGGAGCGCCAGGTAGAAGAAGCCCACACCGGCCTGCAGGAAGCCGCCGTAGACCCCGACCAGGAAGTAGGCCGGCCAGATCCACCAGCTCGGGCGCATCCCCTCGGCGGGGCGCGGCGCGCCGGGTCTCGCCGAGCGCAGGATGGGGACCAGCATGAGCACCAGCATCACGCCGATCGCACGGCGCATCAGGGTCTCGTCCATGTCGACGGCCAGCTTGGCGCCCAGGATCGCTCCCACCATGGAAGGCGCGAGGAGGATCCAGGCCTCCCGCCCCACGCGCAGTCCATGGCGGCGGAAGCCGGCCAGGCCGCCGATGTTCTGCAGCACGATCGCCACGCGGTTCGTGCCGTTGGCGACATCCGCGGGGAGTCCGGAGAAGATCAGGAGGGGAAGGGTGATGAGGGAGCCGCCGCCGGCGAGAGTGTTGAGAACACCCGCCACGAACCCGCCGATGAGGATGAGGGCCAGGATCAGTTCCTGCACGCGGGGAGACTACGCGCGCGCGGGGGTGTTGGGAAGAGGTCGCGTCTCCCGCTCGCGCGGATAGCCCAGCCAGGCGAGGGCCAGGAAGGCGAGGTCGCGCAGGATGGCGGTCCAGCCGGTGCGGGTGGCGTCGGCGGTGCCGAAGCATCCGCAGGCGATGTCCAGGTTGCGCAGCATGGCGCTGGCGATGGCGAGGACGAACACGCCCAGCATGGCGGCCAGGATGAATGTTCCTGCTCGCGGAGCGAAGTTCAGGACGAGGGCGACCCCGGCCAGCATCTCGATCCAGGGCAGGGTCACGGCGAGAAGATTCTCGAGGGCGAGGGGAAGGAGTCTGTAGTGATGGAGGTCCGTGGCGAAGCCGTCGATGTTCCCGATCTTTGCCAGGGAGGCCCAGAGGAACAGGGCCCCCAGCACCAGGCGCGACAGATACCGCCAACCCCAGTCAGGTCGCTCGATCATGGCTGCGCTCCCTTGGCGACGGGGTGGCCCGCCTCCTCCCAGCCCAGATAGCCGTCGGTGAGGATCAGCACCCTCCGGTGTCCGCTGCGGCAGATCTCGATGGCGAGGTCGTGGGAGAGCTCGCAATCCCCGCCGGAGCAGTAGACCAGGATCGGGCGCGGATCGCGAGCCGTCTTCTCCATCCAATCCCCGTCGCCCACCTTGTCGTCGTAGGGGGCCGGCTCCGCGCCCTCGATATGCCCCTCCCCGTATTCCTCCATCTCACGCGCGTCGAGGACGAGGAGGCCGCGGCGATCGTAGAACTCCCTGGCCTGGGCCAAGGTGACGGTGATGGGCAGGTCGGCGCCGGGCAGATCCGGGTAGAGGTCCCGGCCGGGATTCTCCTGCGGCTCCGGCGGATCGGCCGCCGGTGCGGCAATCGAAGCCGCTTCCGCCTGCGCCGGCGCGGCAGATGCCGAGGGATTGTCCTGATCCTTGGGGGTGGCCTGCTCCGGGCCGGGGACCGGGTGCGGCTCGGGTTCCTCGGCCGTCTCAACGGCCGGCGGCGAAGACTCGGCCGCGGAGGGAACCCCGGCCGTCTCCCCGGACGCCGGGGCCTCGAGGTCCGCAAGGCTCACCGTGGCCTTGGCATGGGCGATCCAGGGCAGGGGATCCGGGCGGAGAAGGTTGAAGGCCAGCCCCATGGCGGCTCCGACCGCCACGAGCAGAACCGTGCTGCGCCAGGGAAGGGGGATATGCATGGCGAGGAAGTGTAGCGGGTCGACCGCCCGCCGCCAAGCGGGATGGCGGGGCGGGGCCCTCCCGGGAGCTCCTTTCGAGCCTGGTATAATCTACTGCATGCATAAATTCCCTCCTCGCCAGGCCGCCATCCTTGCTCTTCTCCTCCTTGCCGCCGGTCTGACCGGAGGGGCCCCCGCGGACTCCCCCGTTCCGGCGGGGCCTCCGGCGCAACCCGTGATGGCCGGACCGGAGGTCTCACGGCCCGGCCCCCTGCCGCTCTACGAGGTGGATCTCCGGCCTCCCGATGCCTGGAGCCGTCTTCAGGGGGTCCAGGCGGACCTGGTCTCCATCCGTCCCGGGTTTCGGGCCCTGGTCCTGGGATGGCCTGGCACCCTGGAAGCGCTGGAGGCCGCGGGTCTCTGCCCGATCCTGGTCACGGGGGACCATGGTGCGGACCGCGCCGCCGCGAACGGCGTCGTTCCGCGGGTCTCGGGCCTGGCCGCAGGAGCCTCGGCGCAGGCCGCCCCGGTTCCGCCCTTCGGGGAGGGTTCCCTGGCCGGGTTCTGGACCTATGACGAGGTGGCCGCGCTTCTGGACTCCCTCGCGGCCAACGACACGGCGAACATCCTCACGGAGGTGGACACGATCGGGACCAGCCACCTCGGGATCCCGCTCCTGGCCATCGGTGTGGCCGGGCCGGGTAAGCCTCTGGGATCGCGGCCCGAAGTTCTCTTCACCTCCCTCACCCACGCCCGCGAGCCGCAGGGCATGCAGTCGGCGCTCTACTTCCTCCTCGCGCTCATGAACGGCTACGGAGCGGACCCTCTCCTGACCTACCTGGTGGACGAGCGGGAGATCTGGTTCGTCCCGGTGGTAAACCCGGACGGCTACCGGATCAACGAGGCGACCTGGCTCGAGGACGGGAGCTACGGCTACTGGCGGAAGAACGCAAGGAACAAC
>CAZWKH010000184.1:0-5513 GCA_964633885.1 uncultured bacterium
AGGCCGAGATCCACGAAATCGATCCCGAGCTCCCCCGCCAGACGGCGCGCGAGCTGTGCGTAGCGCTCCGCCCGGGGGGGCCTGCGGGCGAAGACCACCAGGAAATCGTAGTCGTTGAAGCCGTGCCGAGCCCCGTCCTCGCCCACCACGACCGTGCCCTCGCCCCGCGCGTAGCCGCCGAGGAGAAAGACTGCGAGCGGAGGCGAGGCCCCTGCCTCGGTGAGGATCGCATCCACGACGCGCTCGAGGTCCGCTGTCACATGGGCTTCCGCGCGGGGGTCGCCCTCGAAGGTGAAGGGGGTCATCGGCGGCCTCCGCGCAGGAGTCCCGCGAACTGCGCGAAGCGGTAGGCGGCGGCGTGGGGCCACCGGCGTCCCTCGCCCTCGCGGGCCAGGCGCCTCGCGTCGCCGCAGACCTGCCTGGGCCATCCCTTGAGGAGCAGCCCCCAGCCCTCGACGGTTCCCTCCGCCAGGCGGCGCGCCTGGGCCTCGGCGCGGCAGCGGGCGTAGGCCTCGCGCAGGGTGTAGCGATGGGAGTGCTCCACCGCCGCCCCAGGCGCATAGGCGATGCGATGGCCCCGGCGCTCAATCTCTCTTGCCCAGAACCGGTCTTCGGCGATCCGCACCCGCTCGTCGAAGGGGACTTCCTCCCAGAGCTCGCGTCGGGCGGCCGAGTTCACATTGCTGTACAGGACGGACGGAGTACCGCTCTCGGGGTAGCTCCGCTCCAGCTCCCATCGCTCGAGCGGGAAACAGCCGCTCCGAGGCACCTGACGGCCGAACGCGGCACCGACCCGCGGGTCCTGGAGCGGCTCGATGATCCGGGCCAGCCAGTCGGCATCGATGGGTATCGCGTCCTGGCTCAGCATGGCCACGATCGGGCAGCGCGCTTCGCGGAAACCGAGGTTCGTGCTGCGGGCATGGGTGAACTGCGCGCGATGGATGGTCACGACCCGCGCCCCGGCCCGCCGCGCCAGATCCACCGTACCGTCGCGCGACCCGGAATCGACCAGGAGGATCTCGGCGGGAGCCGTCGACTGTAAAGCGATCCGCTCGAGGAGAAGGGGAAACTCCGCCCCGGCATCGAGGGTTCGCAGGAGAAGGGTGACGGCGGGCATGGAGGGGAAGACCGCGCCGCGTCCTAGAGCCGGCGGTAGATGAACTCGGGAATGATGTACTGCTGGCGGTTCATCACCACGCCGAGGACCCTGGCGTGGTACTTCTGCAGCCGCTGCACTGAGCGCTGGATGACCTCCCGCTTGGTCTTGCCGGCGCGCACCACCAGCACCACACCATCCACCTCTGCCGCGATCAACGCGGTTTCCGGGGCGGCGAGGACGGGGGCGATGTCCAGGATGGCGTAGTGGTACTGGCCTCGGAGGTAGTCGAGAAAGGGGTCCACATGCTCCGCGGTGCACAGCGCGTAGGGGTCCGCAGCCACGCCCTCGGAGGGGAGCACATCCAAACCCGGCGCGCCCGAAGGCCGCAGCGCGTCTGCCGGGGCGAGAGAACCGCCCAGCACCGAGGCCAGCCCTTCCCCCTGCCCGACGGCTTCCACGGGACGGGGATCCGCGTTGCGCAGGTCCGCGTCGACGAGAGCCACACGGAGGCGGGTGTCGTTGCCGAGGAACTGGGCGAAGCGCGCCGCGATCGTGCTCGCGCCCTCGCCGGGCACCGAACCCGTGACCAGGATCGTGCGATGGGCAAGATCGGGAAGGGACTGCTCGACGGAAGCGCGCAAGTGGGCGAGCTCCCGGGTGAAGGCGTCGCTCAGGGGGGCGTCCTGCCCCTCCTCCCCGGCAGAATCAAAGAGACCCTCCGCGGGAAGCTCCGAGGCGGGCTCCACCCGCCGGGTGGGCCGGGGAACCGGGTCCGCGCGCCGCTGCGGCTCCGGCGCCGGATGCCGTGCCGGGGGGTCTCCCTGGACGGGCTCCCCCGCCGACTTGCGCAGCGCGTCGTAGATCTTGCTCATACTCTCCGCCCCCCGCTCACTCGTCCGACTCCGGCAGGGCGGCGAGCACCGGAAGTCCAAGGTGCTCCTCTACGTCGGCCGGGCCGCGGAGGGAATGGTCCAGACTGTCCAGGAAGAAGGCGAGGAGGAGTCCGACCACCAGGCTCATGAGCGGCGCGAGAGCCATCCGGACATAGTCGCGGGTCTTCTTGGCAACGGGCGGACCCGCAGGGGAGAGGATGGTCACCGTGAAGTCGGGGGCGGTCGCCTCGTTGACCTGCGTCAGCAATTGCTTCTGCCTGAGATCCTTGAGCTTCTCCTGGAGGAGAGTGATCTGGTGGTCGCGACGGGCGAGCTCGACCTCCACCTGGGGGAGGTGGGTCAGCTCCGTCCGGAGCGCAGCCCTCTGCGATTGGAGATCCTCGAGGCTCGCCTCCCCCTCGCGCAGGCGCGCCTCGAGCAGTTCGACGGTGCTCCTCACCTCGGTCTCCAGCATCTGGCGGGCCGACTGGAAGGCCTGCTCCGCCGACCGCAGCTTGGGGTGCTGGTCGGTCAGCGTCGCGGCCAGCTGGTCTCGCTGCAACCGGGCCTCCATGAGCTGCCGGCGAAGCTCGTTGATCGTGACCGTGTTCTCGTTGCCGAGCTCGGTGAAGTAAGCGGATTCGGACTCCCCCGCCTCCATGAGGGATCGCGCCGTGGCGACCTGCTGGCGGAGAAGGTGCACGGCGCCACGCGTCTCCATGATGTCCTGGTCGCTCTGCTGAAGGAGGACGCTCACGCTCGTCTGCCGTGCCCTGGACCCGGCCGGTCCGACCCGCCCCAGATAGGCCTCCTTGTCCGCCTGCGCGTCCGCCAGCTCCTGGCTGGCCTGGGCGATCTCCGCGTCGAAGAAGCTCGCGGCAGCCGGGAAGGACTGGCTCTGTCGCCGGAATTCTGCGAAAGCGGTCGTGATGGCGTCGGTTGCCGGCCGGCACACCGAAGCGTCCTGGCTCGCATAGGAGACATCGATGACGTTCGACTCACCCAGCACCCCGGCTCCGATCCCGCCCCGGTTGAGGCGGACGGGACTGCTGATCTTCCCCTCCGCGTGCCACTGATCCAGGATCTCCTGGGCACGCCGCGCCACCGGATAGCTCTTGACTGTCTCGATCTCGGAGGAGATCTCCTCGTTCCAGGGGAGGATGCGCGGGCTGGGGTTCAGGGTGTTCTCGCGGCGCCCGCGCTCCACCCTGAGCTTCGAGCTGGACTCGTAGGTGGTGGCGGTCTGCAGGTTGAGAATGAACACCGACAGGGTCGTGACGGCAAAGACGGTCAGGATGACCCACTTCTGGCGGAACACCACCGCGACCAGATCGCGGAGCGTCGCCTGACGCGGAGCAGATTGTATGGTATCCACTATGCGGTTCTCCGAACTGAGGGCTACGGGCTGCCGGGCTGCTTCTGAGCGGTACCGTAGATGTCCCCGGTGTGGAACGCCTCCCACCCGCGCAGGTAGAGGTACGGAATGGGAGCGAGCTTGCCGAAGACCTGGTCCACGAACCGCCCGACCTGGGTGACGAAGGTGGCCGGCACGAAGACGATGTCGTACGGGGCCAGGAGGACATCCCGGGCACCCTTCTTACCCGCGAGGACCGCGCCGAGATCCACCCGTTCCGCCATCCCGCGGTTCTCTCCCGTCCGGCGGATGAGGATCACGCTGCCCATGTTCGCCCCCACATCGGCGCCCCCGGCGAAGGCGACGGCCTGAAGCATGCTGAGTCCCGCCTTCAGGTCGATCTGCCGCGGGTGGCGAACCTCGCCCAGCACATAGACGCTGGGGGGGGCGAAGCTGGTCACATTGACAGTCAGCTCGGGGTCCTTGAAGTAGGTGCCGTAGGCGTGCGTCAGGAGGCTGTCGAGCTCCCCGGGGGTCCTCCCCGCGACCCGGACCTCGCCCATGATGGGCAGGGCGACGGCACCGTCGGGACGCACGGTCACCCGGCTCGAAAGCTGTGGTTCGAATAGGAAGTTGACGTCGAAGACATCCCCTGTCGCCAGCCGGTACACGTTTGCCCCGGACTCGGATGACGCGAACTCGTAGACCTCGTCCCCCCCCATCACTTCCACCGCGGGAACAGGCGGACGGGAGCCTCCACAGGCCGCGGCGGAAAGACAGAGTCCGGCGGCGGCCAGGCTATAGAGTCGGTGTCGCATGCTCTTCGTTATCGTCCTTTGAGACTGGAACTTAAAGGTCACTCTTTGGAGCCGCGGTCCCGGGCTGACGGCGGCAAATCCAGCGCGAGCCGGATGGCATCCCGGGGGGCGGGGCCCGCCCAGGACTGGCCTGGGCCGGCAGGTGACACCGCGGGCTCCCGGGACGCGGACCACCCCTCGCATGACTGGGCGGGGGGATCCTCAGGGCATATCAACGGCTCGCGGCGCAACCTCCTGGAAACAAATAGATGGATATGGACCACACAAGGATACAGACCCCGGCCCGGGCTGTCAAAGCCCGGCCGCTCCGGACGACCGGGGCGAGCCCGCCTCCAGGGCAGCGCGAGTCCTCAGAACCCCAGCCGCAAAGAGCGGAAGCAGGATCTCGTGATGGCCGACCAGCTCGTAGCCGGTTCCCCGTCCTCCCGCGGTCGGCCGCTCCACCACGTTCACCCGCGGGCGGTACTGACGGAGAAAATCGAAGGAGACCGTGGTGATCCCAGTGAGGTCGGCGCCCAGGTTGGCGGCAACCGAGAACGCCTTGAGGAACACTTCAGGAAGCACCACCGCAGAGCCGATGTTCAGAGCGACGCCCCCGCCGAACCCTTCCAGCAGGCCGGCCAGGATGCGAAAGTCCCGAAGGGAGGTCTCCCCGATTGCAGCCCCGTCGGCGCTCGGATGCTGATGCAGGATGTCCGTGCCGAGCGCGACATGCACCGTCGCCGGCAGGCCGAGCCGGTGGGCGGCCGCCAGGACGCTTTGCCCACGGAAGGGGATATCCTCCGCGTCCAGAGCCTCGCCGAGGGCCTCGCCAAGACCCAGCCCGTCCCGGGCCCCACGGCGCGTGACCGCATTCATCCCGGTCGCCGTCTCCGCCGCCATGCCGAAGGAGCCCGCCCCGAGCGCGGCCTCCACATCCTCGCTGGTGCGGCCGAAACGAGCGACCTCGTAGTCGTGGATCGCGGCGGCGCCGTTCATGGCCACCGCGGTGACGATTCTCTCCTCCATGAGCTGCACGATCAGCGGCCCGCACCCTGTCTTCACGACATGGCCGCCCAGCATGGCGAGCACCAGCCGCCGATCCCGGGCGGCTCTGACCACGGCGTCCACGGCCCCACGCAGGGTCTCCCCGGCAAGGATCCTGGGCAGCGCCTCGAGCAGCGCGCCCATCTCGGGGGTGACGGGACGGGCGAAATCTTCGACCCTCACCTTGGAGGGGCGGGCCTCGACCGGCTGCTGCCGGACGCGCCCGAGGTCCGCCTCGCGGAATCGACTCACCGGGATCTCCCGGCGGCCGGAGAGGGCGCGGCCGCCTTCGGAACGACCTGCCTCGTCCCGCCCGGGCGGAAGGACTCCAGTTCCGCGGCGAT
>CAZWKH010000185.1:0-5507 GCA_964633885.1 uncultured bacterium
ACCACGCGCGGCCTCGATCGCCTGTATGGTCGCGCAGCTCCTCGCCTGCGCGGGGCCGGTCCTGGCCGCGGCTCCCATCCATGCCGCGCCGCGCGAGGAGCGGACCCGCAACAGGACCGGTATGGTCGCCTCGGCCGCCGGTCTCGCCGCCGGAGTGGGCCTCGCCGTCTGGCTCAAGAGCGAGGCGGACGATCGCTATGACGACTACCTGCGCCTCGCGGATCCCGCGCGGGCGACCGCTGCGTACCGCTCGGCCGAGCGCTACGACCGCGCATCGCTCATCGGATGGGGAACCGCCCAGCTGTCCTTCATTGCCCTTCTCTACTTCCTCACCCGCGAGGACGCGCGGCCGCTGGTCCCGGTGGAGGGAGAGCCGATTCTGCGCGCCGGGGCGGGGGGCCTCGAGGTCGGCTTCAGGGTGGCGCTGTGACGGCGCGCCTTGCTCTCTGGATTGCCGCCCTCTCCTGCGCGGCCGCATGCGGCTGCTCCACCCGCGATGCCGCGAACCCGCTGGATCCGCGAAACCCCGACACCCGGGGCGAGCCCGAATGGCTCCTGGCCTTGGCCGACGACGAGGCGGTCGACCTGGCCTGGGAAGTCCCGGACTACGACGACCTGCGAGAGATCCGGGTCGTGGACGCGGATGCGGAGAGCCTCCTCGCCCTGGGCCCCGCGGGGTCGGGCGCTTTTCGTCACCAGGGGCTGGTGAACGGCGTGGAGCGCCGCTACCGCCTGGAGCTCCTGCTGGACGGCGGGAAACGGCTCGAGCTCGCTCCGGTCGCGGCGACCCCGGGGCGCGAAGTGGTCTGGGTCTTCGAGGACGGTTCGGGGAGCCTCACGCGGCTCACGCCCGACGGCCGCCTGCGGCGCCTGCGCCGGATCCACTCCGACGGGAACGCGGTCTTCGCCGATCCCGACTCGGGCCACGCCCTTCTCACCGAGTTCTACTCGGGCACCGTGCGGCTCCTGGATCGCGAGGGGAGGGAGCGGTGGGACAACGACTCCTTTCTCGGACCCCTGGTCGCGCTGCGCGCTCCCGGCGGCTGGTGGGTGGGGGACGGCCGCGCCGGCGCGGTGCACTTCCTGAACGAGAACGGCGCGGTCATCTTCAGCGACTCCTCCTTCACTCGCGTCATCGACCTTGCCCCTGCAGGGGAGCACGCGGCATGGGTGGCCGACCGCGCGGGGGCGGTGCTGCGCGTGGAGCGCGGCCTGGGGGTGACGCGGCGGGACTCCTCCGCGGTGGAGCCGGTCGCCATCTGCGCCGCCGGCGAGGGAGGGTTCTGGGTGGCCGACCGGAGCGGCGAATCCCTTCTGCGCGTGGGCGCCGGGGGGCGGGTCGAGGCCCGCGTGGAGGACCGCCCCGGCCTCGTTGCCCTGGCTCCCGATCCGATCCTCCCCGGCGGGGTCTGGGCCGCGGACCGCCTTCGCAAGTGCATCGTGCTCTTCGATGCTGCGGGGGTGGCGCAGGTGGAGGCCGGAGGCCTGAACGCCCCCGCGTCGCTCGCCGTCGCTCCGGACGGCGGCGTGGTCTGGGTGGCGGACCCCGGGTTGGGCCGCGTGCTGCGCATCCGGCGGGACGGCGTCACCCTGGGCCGGAGCGAGCCCCTCGCCTATCCCACCGCTCTCGCCGTGGTCTTCGATCCCAAGCGCCCCGCCTCCTGACGCTTCTCCGATCGGCGCGATGCTTCGCCGCGCCGGCGCTGCTATGCTACCCGGATCGTTGACCCCCGCCGGGGGGGATCGCGTCTCCGGAGGCAGCGTGCCGCGACCGTGGAGTTGGCCGACAGAGGAACTCGAGCCCGAAGCCCAGGGCCTGGTGCGGGACCTCGGCATGCCGCGCCCCGTCGCGCGGACCCTCGCGCGCCGCGGATTTCAGGGAGGTGAGGACCTCGACCGTTTCCTGCATCCGCGCCTGGGCAGCCTGGGCGATCCCGCGAGCCTTCTCGACATGGAGCGCGCGGTGGAGCGGGTCTGGCGCGCGGTGGACGCGGAGGAGATCCTCTTCGTGCACGGCGACTACGATGTGGACGGCATCACCGGCACCGCATTCCTCGCCCGCATGCTGGGCGCTCTGGGGGCGAAGGTGGTCCCCCATGTGCCCGATCGCAGCTCGGGCTATGGTCTGAGCGACCAAGGCGTCGACGCCGCGCGCGATGCCGGGGCGCGGGTACTGGTCACGGTGGACAACGGCACCCGCTCCATCGCGGAGATCGCGCGCGCCCAATCCCTGGGGATGGATGTGGTGGTGCTGGACCACCACGAGCCCGCGGAGACCCTTCCCGCCGCCTACGCGGTGGTCAACCCGCGGCGGCAGGGCCAGGCGTCGGAGTTCACCCACCTCTCCGGCGTGGGGGTGGCGGCGAAGTTCGTGCACGCCATGGCCGCGGCCCGGGTAGGACGCCTGCCGCAGGACCTCTACAAGGACGCGCTGCAACTCGTGGCCCTGGGCACCATCGCCGACGCGATGCCGCTCACCGGGGAGAACCGGATCCTGGTTCGCCACGGCCTGGCCCGGCTCTCGGAGTCCCAATGGGCCGGGATCAAGGCCCTCAAGGCGCTGGCGCGCCTCGACCGCAACCGGCTCAGCTCCTCCGATGTGGCCTTCTTCCTCGCTCCGCGCCTCAACGCCGCCGGCCGCATGGGGGAGGCTCGCGACGCTCTCGCCCTGCTCCTCACCGACGACCCCGGCGAGGCCTATCGGCTCGCGGATCGCATCGAGCGCCTGAACGGCGAGCGCCGCCACGCGGAGCAGGCGGTGCTGGAGGAAGCCTCGGCGCAGATCCGCCAGCGGGATCCCCTTCCGCCCGCGCTGGTGCTCTGGTCGGAGAGATGGCCCGTGGGGGTGATCGGCATCGTGGCGAGCCGCCTCCTGGACCGCCACCGCCGCCCCGCCTTCCTCGTCGCGCTGGACGGAGAGACCGGGCGCGGCTCCGCGCGCAGCCTGCGCAGCTTCCCTCTGCCGGACGCGCTCCAGGCCGCGGACGCATTCCTGGAAGGCCATGGGGGACATGCCGAGGCCGCCGGCTTCACCATCCGTCGCGAGCGCCTTGAGGCCTTCCGCGATCGCATGGAGGCTCTGGCCGGCGAGGCGAGCCTCGACATGGCTCCCGAGCCCCTCCAGGTGGACGCCGCCGTGGGCCTCGGCGAGATCGACGCCGAGTGCGTGCGCTGGGTGGAGATGCTCGCCCCCTTCGGCCGCGGCAACCCCGAGCCTCTCTTCGGCTGCGAGGGAATGGTGCTGGCCGACCATCCCACCGTGGTGGGGGGGCGGCACCTGCGCCTCACCCTGGCCCAGGGCGAGCACCGCCAGCGGGCCATCGCGTTCAACCTGGGCGATCGCGCGCCGGAGATGGAGCGGGGCCGGCGGGTGGACGCCCTCTTTCACGCCGCGTTCGACGGCTGGCGCGGCGGCGCCCATGTTCAGCTCGTGGTGCGCGACCTGAAGACGCGATGAGCCCGGCGGACGCGAGCGCGGACCTCCTCCAGCCGCTCCTGGACGACATTCGGGGGCGGGTCATCCCTCTCGACGAGGCGCTGGTCCGCAAGGCCTTCACTTTCTCGGCGGAGGCCCACAAGGACCAGAAGCGGCGCAGCGGCGAGCCCTACATGGCCCACCCGGTGGCGGTGGCGCGGCTCCTGGTGGAGCTCCTCGACAAGCGTACCGACGCGGTGATACTGACCGCGGCGCTGCTGCACGATGTCGTGGAGGACACGAGCATCTCCATCGACGACATCCAGCGCGAATTCGGGCGGGAAGTGGCGCTGCTCGTGGACGGGGTGACGAAGATCGAGGGCCTCCAGTTCGAGAGCAGCGAGCGGGAACAGGTGGAAAACTTCCGCAAGATGCTCCTCTCGATGGCTCAGGACATACGGGTCATCCTCATCAAGCTCGCCGACCGCCTCCACAACATGCGCACCCTGGAGTTCCTCCCCCCCGAGCGGCAGCGGGCCATCGCCCAGGAGACCCGCGACATCTACGCGCCGCTCGCGCACCGGCTGGGCATCGGCCGTTTCAAGTGGGAGCTGGAGGACCTGGCCCTCAAGTTTCTGGATCCGGCCGCCTACCGCGAGCTGATCCGGCTGGTGGCGGAGAAACGCGACGAGCGGGAGCGGGCGGTGGCGCGGGTGATCGACCCCATCCGCGAGGCTCTGCGCGAAGAGAGCGTGGGCGCCGAGATCCTGGGCCGGCCGAAGCACTTCGACAGCATCCACCGCAAGATGCTCGTCAAGGAGCGCCCCTTCGACGCCATCCAGGACCTGATCGGCGTGCGCATCATCACCGAGAGCAAGACGGACTGCTACCGGGCCCTCGGCGTGATCCACGACCGGTTCAAGCCGGTGCCCGACCACTTCAAGGACTACATCGCCATCCCCAAGGCCAACGGCTACCAGTCGCTGCACACCACGGTGATCGGGCCGGACGGCCGTTTCGTGGAGGTGCAGATCCGCACGCGCGAGATGCACCGGGTGGCCGAATACGGGATCGCCGCGCACTACACCTACAAGGAGGGCGGCCGCCCGGATCGTGAGCTGGACGAGAAGCTGGGCGGGCTGGTGGACGGCACGGTGGAGTGGGAGGAGGGCGAGACCCCGCAGGAGTACATCGAGTTCCTGAAGACCTCCCTCTACCAGGACGAGGTCTTCGTGTTCACGCCGCGGGGCGAGCTGCGCCACCTGCCCAAGGGGGCGACGGCGCTGGACTTCGCCTTCCACATCCACACCGGCGTGGGCCTCAAGGCGGTGGGGGCTCGGGCCAACGGGCGGCTGGTGCCGCTGCGCTACGAGATGCGCAACGGAGACACTCTGGAGATCGTCACCCAGCCCTCGGCGCATCCCTCCGAGGACTGGCTCACCATCCTGCACACCTCCCGTGCCAAGCAGAAGGTGCGGCACTGGCTCAAGGAGCAGCGGCATGAGGACTCCGTGGGGCTGGGACGGGACATCCTGGCCCGGGAGCTCAAGCGGCTGCGCCGCGCGCCGGTGCGCGACAGGGACCTGGTGAACGCCGCTCAGGGGATGGGGCTCGAGTCGGGGGAGGATCTCCTCGCGGCGCTGGGGCAGGGGGACCTCTCGGTCACGCCCGTGGTGCAACGGCTCTTCCCGGAGCTCGAGGCGGAGAAGGAGAAGCCCCGGCGCAAGAGCCCCTTCGCGCGGTTGCGCGAGCTCTCGGGCAAGAGCAGCGAGGGGATCCGGGTGCAGGGCGTGGACAACCTCATGGTCCGCCTCGCCAAGTGTTGCCAGCCCGTGCCCGGGGAGCAGATCGTGGGGGTCATCACCCGCGGACGGGGGATGAGCGTGCACCGCGTGGATTGCCCCAATGCCATGGGCGACCGCGTCGAGCGCGAGCGGCGGGTGGAGCTCTCCTGGGATGTCGCCGACCAGCGGGTTGTTTCCCAACCACAGGGTGTGCAGTTGGGTCAGGCCACCGAGGCTCGCCGGGATCGGCCCGGTGAGCTGGTTGTTGTTCAGATCGAGGGTTCCCAAGTTGGACAAGCCGCCCAGCC
>CAZWKH010000186.1:0-5499 GCA_964633885.1 uncultured bacterium
TAGAGCGGGAAGCGGGGGCGATCGGAAGTGGAGAGCTCGCCGGGGCGCCGGGCTCACGCGGAAGCCGGGCGAGGCAGCGCGAACATGCGGCCGGCGCGGCAGCCGGGCGAACCGGCCTGGGCTCAGGGCTCGCGAAGAAGCGCGGCGAACTTCGCCCGGAACTTGGAGAGCTTGGGCGCGATGACGGCGCGGCAGTACCCTTGCTCCGGGTTGTTCTCGTAGTAGTCCCGATGGTAGTCCTCTGCGGGATAGAACTCGCCAAGGGGAAGGACCTCGGTCACCACGGGAGCGCCGTAGACCTTCTCGCGCTCCAGCTCCGCGATCACCTCCCGCGCGATCCTCTCCTGCTCGGGATTGCGGTGAAAGATCGCGGAGCGGTACTGCGAACCGACATCCGCGCCCTGCCGGTCCCGGGTGGTGGGATCGTGGATGACGAAGAACACCTCGAGGAGGTCCCGCAGGGTTACCTCCCGGGAGTCGAAGGCCACCTGCACCACCTCGGCGTGGCCGGTGTCGCCGTCGCACACCTGCCGGTAGGTGGGGTTCTCGACCGTGCCGCCGGAGTAGCCGGACTGGACGGAAACGACTCCGCGGATCCGGTCGTAGACCGCTTCCAGGCACCAGAAGCAGCCGCCGGCCAGGGTGACGGTCTCGACATAGGCGGGGGGGGGCGTGGCGGGAGACATCATGGGATCCGAGTTCCTTTCGACGACGCCGATGTGCCGGGGTCAGGTCAACTGCTTGACGGCCAGCACCGTGTCCCCGTCCTCCTGGACCGTGGTGCCGAACCCTAATCGCTCGAAGACGCGCCGCATGCGGGTGTTCCCCGTGGAGGTCTCTGCGAGGATGCGCTGGACCCCCCAGTGCGAGGCGATTTCGACGCAGTACTCGGTGAGAAGGGTCCCCATTCCCTTGCCCTGCCAGGGATCGGCGACCAGCACCGCGAAGTCGGCGGAGGCGAGGTCGGGATCCGCCACGAGCCGCCCCACTCCGGCCAGCTTGCGCTCCCCCTTCTCGACCGTCTCCACCACGATGGCCAGTTCGCGGTCGTAGTCGATGTAGCAGTAACGCACGGCGATGGGGTGCACATCCCACTGGATGAACCCCCGGAACCGGGCGTAGATGCTCTCGCGGGAGCAGGAGGAGAGCATCTCCATCCAGCGCGGCTCGTCCTCGGGGCGGATGGGCCGCATGGTGACCGTGGAGCCGTCGGAGAGGACCGCCGGCCGCACATACTCGTCCGGATAGGGACGCAGGGCGAGATGCGCGTAGGGACGGGCGGGGTCCCGCACCGCGTCCAGGTCCACCAGGACCCGCGCGTCGAGGGCGCAGGCCCCCCGGGGCCAGACCAGGAGCGGGTTCACATCCAGCTCGCGGATCTCGGGGAAGTCCGAGGCGAGGTAGGAGAAGCGGATGAGGATCTCGATGAGCCGCTCCAGATCCACCGCGGGGCGGCCGCGGTAGCCCTCGAGGAGCGGCCAGGACCGCAGCGCCTCGAGCATGCGCCGGGCCAGGCGTTCGTTGAGAGGTGGAAACCCGAGGCTGGTATCCCGCAGGATCTCCGCAGTGATGCCGCCCAGCCCCACCAGGATCACCGGTCCGAAGATGGGGTCGCGGCGCATGCCGAGGATCAGCTCGATCGAGCCCTCCTCACGCACCATGGGCTGTACCGTCACCCCGTCGATGCGCTTCGCTCCGGCGCGGCGGGCCCCGGCCAGGAGCGCGTCGAAGGCCGCGCGCACATCATCCTCGCCGCGCACATCCAGGATCACACCGCCGGCGTCGGTCTTGTGCGTGATCTGTGGCGAGGCGATCTTGAGCACCGCGGCCGTGGAGAACGCCCGCGCCGTCTCCGCCGCCTCATCGGCGCTGCGGGCCAGGCGCGGCATGGCGACGGGGATCCCATAGGCTTCCAGGAGCCGCTTCGACGCGGATTCGGAGAAGACCTCCCCCTCCTGCCCGCGCATGACCAGGAACTCCTCCCGTACATGCTCCCGGTCCACCGGGAACTCGACCGGCATGTCGCGGGGGACCTCGTAGAGGGTCTCGATGTTCCGCCCGTAGGAGACGAGAGTCATGAAGGCATGCACCGCCTGCTCGGGCGTGGCGTAGGTGGCCACCCCGGCGCGGTTGAGCAGCTCGATGCCCTCCCGCATGCTCCGCCCGCCCACCCAGGCGGCGAGGATCGGCTTGCGCGAGGCGCCGGCGAACTCGGCCAGGGCCTTGGCGGCCTGGGTCGGCTTGGTCATGGCCTGGGGGGTGAGGATGACCAGCATCGCGTCCACCCCGGGGTCGGCCAGGGCCGTCTCCACCGCCCGCGCGATGCGCTTGGGGGGCGCGTCCCCGAGCACATCCACCGGATTGCCGTGGGACCAGGAGGGGGGGAGCAGCTCGTCGAGGGCGGACAGGGTCTCCGCGGAGAGCCGCGCCGGCGTTCCGCCCGCGGCCATGAGCGCGTCCAGCGCCATCACCCCGGGCCCGCCGGCGTTGGTCACGATCCCCAACCGCCGCCCGCGCGGGGAAGGATGGCGGGCGATGAGTTCCGCGCAGTCGAAGATGTCGCCGATCTCGTAGACCCGGGTGATGCCCGCGCGCTCGAAGGCCGCCTGGTAGATGGCGTCCTCCCCCGCCATGGCCCCGGTGTGCGAGCCGGCGGCCCTCGCCGATTCCTCGAAGCGCCCCGCCTTGTAGGCCACGATGGGCTTGGTGCGCGCGAAGGCGCGGGCTGCGGAGATGAAGCGGCGCGCATTCTTGAGCGACTCCATGTAGAGGATGATCGACGCGCACTCCTCGTTCTCGCCGAAGTAGTCGATGAGGTCGCCGAAATCCACATCCAGCATGTTCCCCACGGAAACGAAGTGGGAGAAGCCGATGTTCTCGTCCATGGCCCAGTCGAGCACGGAGGTGCAGAGGGCGCCGGACTGGGAGAGGAAGGCGACATCCCCCTTCTGGGGGGAGGTGGCGGCGAAGCTCGCGTTGAGGCCGAGGTGGGGGACGAGGATCCCGAGGCAGTTGGGGCCCAGGACGCGCATGCCTTCGAAGCGCGCGATCTCCTCGCGGAGCTTCCCCTCCAGCGCGATGCCCTCGGGGCCCGCCTCCCGGAACCCGGCGGAGACGATGATCGCGCCGCGGATGCCCGCCTCGCCGCAGGCGCGGAGCGTGTCGGGAACGGTGGCGGCGGCGCTGCAGACGACGGCCAGATCGGGAACGCGCGGGAGATCGCCCACCGTCGGATAGCAGTGGATGCCCTGCACGGCTTCCAGGGTGGGATGCACGGGGTACACCACCCCCCGGAATCCCCCGCCGATGAGGTTGCGCAGCACGGTCGAACCCACGGCTCGAGGGTTCTCCCCCGCGCCGATGACCGCGATGCGTTGGGGTTTGAAGATGCGATCGAGGTTCTGAACGGCCACCGCCCGGTCCTCCCGGTGGCCGAGCATAGCGCCGCGGCGCGGCGCGCAGGACCGCGCTTTCCTGGATTCGGCGATTCGCCATGCCCTCTCCGTTCCCGGCTCCCGAGGAGGAGGCCGCCGGCCCGGGGAGCCGGGAAACGGAGCGGACACTCGTGCCGCCGGTGCGTGGCTCGGGCGGCCTGGGCCCGAAGAGGGCAGCGGGCGCCGGGGCGGCCGAGCCGCGCCGCGAGCGGGCCGCCGTGGTGCCGCTCGTGCTGCGATCTCGAGGCGGCCGGTCTCGCGTGGCGCCCATCGGATGAGCAAGGACGAGGCCAAGCGAGAGGCGCGCGTAACGCCTTGCGGCGCAGGACCGGCAGGGGGTGCGGGGCACGGCTGGGCGACGGCCTTCTGCCGCCGGCCGACGAGGACGCGTCGTGTCGGACGGGGAGGAGGCGTCCCGCCGGCGGGAGGGACGGACCGCCGGGGCGGCGGAGGGGCGGGCCGGCCCTGCGTGGTATTCTCCTGCCGCGCCGCGACCCCACCCGCCGGCCGTCGCGCCGCCGGCCCCCGGTCCCGTCCGGGCGGGCCGCTCCCGGGCCGGCCACGAGGACCCGGCATGATCCGTCGCATCGATCACATCGGCATCGCCGTGCGCGACCTCGAAGCCGCGGTGCGGGCCTACTCCGAGGGCCTGGGCCTATCCTGCGACCACCGCGAGACGGTGGAGGACCAGAAGGTGCGGACCGCGTTCCTCCCCGTCGGCGAGAGCCGCGTGGAGTTGCTCGAGTCCCTCTCCCCGGACGGCCCCATCGGAAAGTTTGTCGAGAAGCGCGGCGAGGGGATCCACCACATCTGCTTCGAGGTCGCCGATGTCCGTTCGGCGCTGGCCGCCTGCGAGAAGGCGGGACTCGCCCTCATCGACCGCGAGCCGCGGCCCGGCGCCCATGGGAAGCTCGTGGCCTTCGTGCACCCGAAGAGCCTCAACGGCGTGCTGATCGAGCTGAGCCAGGAGCGCCCATGACGCCGGTGACCGGCTTCTGGAAGGGCGGCATGGAGTTCCGGGTGGATTTTCCCGAGGGGGAGACGATCACCCTCGCCAGCGTCCCCGCCCGCAAGCGGCCGGGGCCGGGGCCGTCCCCCATGCAGGCGGTGCAGGCCGCCCTCGCCGGGTGCACCGGCATGGATGTGGTGATGATCCTCACCAAGATGCGCAAGGAGCCCGAGGCGCTGCGCATCGAGGTGGAGGCGGAGCGCCGCGAGGAGGAGCCCCGGGTCTACACGCGCCTCACCCTCACCTACCATGTGGATGGGCCGGATCTGGACGCGGAGGCGGTGCGGCGCGCGGTGGCGCTCTCGCAGGAGAAGTACTGTTCGGTCTCGGCGATGCTGCGTCCGGCGGTGGCGCTCGACTACCGGATCCTGGTCAACGGCGTCGCGGTGGACCCGGCCGCGGCCTAGTGACCGCGGCCCGGGCGGCGGTCAGCTCTTCCCGCCGCTCCCCGGCACATCCCGCGTCACCAGGCCTTTCTCGTAATCGCGGAAGAGCCGGCCCCAGTCGGTCTCCTCGAGGGTCTTTTCCACCCGCTTGCGGCCATGGGTGGGATACCAGGAGACATCGTGGTAGAGCTTGGAGGCCGCGTAGGACCAGGGCACGATCGGGCTGCGCAGGAGGACTTTTTCCAGGGGCTTCAGGGGCCCGTGGTAGATGGCTTTCTGGCCGCGGGAGGCGAAGGTGTCCTCGTTGCCGTGGAAGCCGAAGTTGATCTTCGAGAGGTCCTCGCCCCGCACCTCGATGTCGCGCACATCCCCCGTCCCCAGCCCTGCCTCATGGGCGAGGCGGATGAACTTGATGGAGAGAGGGTCGAACCCCATCATCTTCGCGCTCACCGCGTCGATGGCCACCTGGTCCGCGCTCGCCAGCATGTAGCCCTTGGCGTGGGGGCGGATCGCGCGGGGACCGGGCCCGTCCCCGCAGAAGGACCCGTCCGTCACCGCGAAGAGCCCGGGGTGGATGTCCTTCTGGATGCGCAGGAGGTCCACCAGGGTCTCGTGGATCACCGCGTGGGTCCAGTGGCGGTTGAAGTGGAGGAGCCCTCCGAAGGCGTTC
>CAZWKH010000187.1:0-5458 GCA_964633885.1 uncultured bacterium
TGGCGGGGGTGGACCTGGGGTCCCTGCCCGAGGCGCTGCCGGGTCTGCGGCCGGAGGGGGCGGACCGCCTGCTCCTGGTCTGCGTGACGGAGAAGCACAGCCGGGAGGATCTGGACGTTCTGGTGGCGGTGGTGAAGGAGGCGGCCCATGCTTGAGAAGCTGATCTTCGATCACTCCCGCCCCGGGGTGCGCGGCGCGTTCCTGTCTCCGCTGGACATTCCGGCCCAGGGGGTCGAGGCGCTGGTGCCGGCCGCCCTGCGCCGCTTTGACACGCCTTTCCTCCCGGAGGTGAGCGAGCCGGAGGTGGTCCGCCACTTCACCAACCTGTCGACCCTGAACCACCATGTCGACAAGGATTTCTACCCGCTCGGGTCCTGCACCATGAAGTACAACCCGAAGCTCAACGACCGTCTGGCCGCCCTGCCGGGCTTCGGGCTGGTCCACCCCCTGACTCCGGACGAGGAGGCCCAGGGTGCGCTCGAGCTTCTCAAGACCCTGGAGTGTGCGCTGGCCGAGATCACGGGTCTCCCGGCGGTTACCCTGCAGCCCGCCGCGGGCGCGCAGGGCGAGTTGACGGCCATGCTGGTGACCCGGGCCTACCACAAGAGCCGCGGCGAGACGCGGGACGAGGTGATCATCCCCGACTCCGCCCACGGCACGAACCCGGCTTCGGTGCGGATCGCGGGCATGAAGGCGGTGGAGATCAAGTCGAACGCGGAGGGGAAGGTGGATCCGGAGGCGCTGGCCAAGGCCCTCGGGCCGCGCACCGCCGCGGTGATGCTCACCAACCCGAACACCCTGGGTATCTTCGAGACGCGCATCGAGGAGATCGCCGCGGCCGTGCATCGGGCGGGATCCCTCCTCTACCTGGACGGCGCCAACATGAACGCGCTGGTCGGCCTGGTGCGCCCGGGTGAGATGGGTTTCGATATGATGCACCTCAACCTGCACAAGACCTTCTCCACACCGCACGGCGGTGGGGGGCCCGGCGCGGGGCCGATCGCTGTGCGCGAGGACCTGCGCCCGTTCCTGCCCGTGCCGGTGATCGAGGAGCGTGGGGGGGTCTACCGCCTCTCCTACGACAGGCCTCTCTCCGTGGGGCGCGTGCACGGGTTTCACGGGAACTTCGGCGTGCTCGTCCGGGCGCTGGTCTACATCCTGAGCCTGGGCGGCCCCGGACTGGCCGCAATGACGCGCAACGCCATCCTGAACGCCAACTACCTGCTCGCCGCCCTGCGGGAGCACTACTTCGTCAAGTACCCGGGACCCTGCATGCACGAGTTCGTGCTCTCGGCGGTGGAGCAGAAGAAGCACGGCGTGCGGGCCGGGGACATCTCCAAGAGGCTGCTCGACTTCGGCGTGCACGCGCCGACCACCTACTTCCCCCTCATCGTGGAAGAGGCCCTCATGACCGAGCCCACGGAGAGCGAGCCCAAGCCCACGCTGGACCGGTTCATCGAGATCATGCGCCGGATCGCGCGGGAGGCGGCGGAGACCCCGGAGTTGGTCAAGGGGGCGCCGCACACCACGCCGGTGGCCCGGCCGGACGAGGCCCAGGCCGCCCGCGCCCTGAAGTTGCGGTGGACGCCGGGGGAGACCCGCAGTTGAGGCGCGACCGCCTCGAAGCGAAGCCCCCTGGACGCGATGCTGAATGTGGGTGTGGTGGGGCTCGGCAAGATGGGGCTGGTCCACGCGGCGATCGTGACCCTGGCCGAGAGCATGCGGATCCTGGAGGACCTGAAGCCCCCCCCGCCCGGGCCTGATCTGCGGGGGCCCGGGAGGAATCGGGGCCGCTCAAAGGCGGTCTCCCACCGGCCGATAACCCTCGGGGAAGAGTCCATATCGGGTTCTCTCTCATCGAGGAGTCCGTAGAGCGTGTCGCCGTCCCCGATCCGCGATCCCCGCTATCGACCGCCCCTGACCACTTCGGGTCGAGCGGCGGGAGCGTTCCATTTCCTCCTGGCCCTGGGGGGGTGGGTGCTCTTCGCGCTCATCTGGCGCCATGTCTTCTATCGCACGCCGCCCGCCGAGGGCGCGTCCGGCGTTCTGGCCGTCGCGATCCTGCTCGTGGTCTCGGCGAGCCTGACCGCCGCCTGGATCCGCCACAACCTCATCCTCTCCCGGCGCTACGCCCACCGGAGGCTTCACTCCCGCGAGGCGGAGCGCGACTGGTCCCGGGATGTCCTCGGGCGCCCGGTCACGGGTCCGGACTGGGAGACCTTGCTGTCCGCGCCGGAGGTGGAGATCGACCTCGATCCCCGGACCGGGGCAAAGGTCTACCGGGCGTTCTGACCATGGACGCGACCGGCGCGATCCTGCGCTTCCAGGAGAGCTGGCCCTACCTCGCGATCCTGCTCTTCTTCGCCCTCTATCCCGTCGTCTCGAGCCTGGTCTGGATCTCCACATCCCTCATGTACTACTGGCGCTGGGAGCGGCGCAACGACCTCGAGGAGGCCGTCCTCGAGGAATATCCCTTGGTCACCGTGCTGGTGCCCGTCTTCTGTGAACAGCGCGTGATCGCGCGCACCATCGAGGGGATCCTCGAGATCGACTACCCCTTCAAGGAGATCGTCGTCGTGGACGACGCCTCCACGGACGGCACCGCGGTCGAGATCGCCCCCTTCGTCGCGCGGGGCCAGGTGCGGCTGGTCCGCAAGCGGCACAACGAGGGCAAGGCGATGGCGCTCAACGACGCTCTCCCGCTGGTGAACGGCGAGATCGTGCTCATCATGGACGCCGACGCCTACCCGGATCCGGGCATCCTGCGCTGGATGGTGCCGCACTTCCAGTCGGCGCGAGTGGCCGCGGTGACCGGGAACCCACGGGTGGCGAACCGGCAGACGCTGCTGGCCAAGCTCCAGCTCATCGAGTTCGCTTCCATCGTGAGCCTCCTGCGTCGCGCCCAGCGGGTCTGGGGGCGCATCCTCACCATGTCCGGTGTGGTGGGCGCGTTCCGGCGCTCGGCGCTGATCGATGTGGGCCTCTACAGTCCGGAGATGGCCACCGAGGACATCGACATGACCTGGAAGCTTCAGCGGGCCTTCTACGATGTGCGCTACGAGCCGCGCGCGCTGGTGTGGATGCAGGTGCCGTCCACCCTGCGCGGGCTTTGGCGGCAGCGGCTGCGCTGGGCCCGCGGGCTGGCCCAGGTACTGCGGCGCAATGAAGATGTCCTGCGACGGTGGAGGCACCGGCGGCACTGGCCGGTCTTCATCGAGGCGATCTTCTCCATCTCCTGGGCCTACTGTGTGGTCATCCTGATCGGGCTCTGGAGCGCCTCGCTTGCTGTCGGGTACGCGCCGGTGGGCGTCTCGCCGATCCCCAACTGGTGGGGAATGCTCATCGGGACGACCTGTCTCCTGCAACTCCTGGTGGGAATCCTGCTGGAGCGCCGCTACGACCCTTCCGTCTCGCGCTTCTACTATGTGGCGGTGTTCTACCCTATCGTCTACTGGATGTTGATGGCGCTGGTCACCGTGGTGGCGACTCCCAGGGGCATCGTGCGGGTCCCGAGACGGGGGACGGTCACGAGGTGGCGCACCCCCCGGGAGGCTGCCGGCTAGCGGTCTGGGGTGTATCTTTATATTTTACAATTCGTTGTGACTCCAGACGCATCTTGCGGTTGTAACCCGGGTTCCGATCATGTACAATATTAGGCGTCTTCAGATGTCAGGCAGCCTGGAAGACGCCTCCTCCGGGTTCCCCACCGGGGTTCGAGGCAGCGGTCAGGCGGCAGGGGGCCGGAGCCGGCTTCGCTTCCGTCTCGCAGCTCAGCGGCTTCTTGGGCATGGATCCCCGGCGTTGGGGCCGGTGGGGGTCCAGTGCAACCAGTGTCCCACAACGAGAGGATCACAGCATGAAGCGGGTAGCTATCGCACTCCTCCTTCTGGCCGTCTGCGCCGGGACCGCCTTTGCCGCGAATCCGGTGCGGATCAGCCAGGTGTACTCCGGTGGGGGCAGCTCGACCACTCCGGTGACCTACAAGCAGGACTATGTCGAGCTGTTCAACAGCAGCTCGAACCCGGTGGACATGAGCGGCTGGACTCTCGCCTATGCCTCCGTCACCGGAACCTTCTCCAGCACCTACGCCATCCCTGCGGGCACGGTCTGCATGCCCTGCTCCTATGTCCTGATCGGTTGCGGGTCCTTGGGCAGCGCCGGCGCGGACTTTCCTGTGGTGAAGGACCTCAACTGCGCCCTCAACCTCGCCGCGACCGCCGGGAAGATCGCCCTGGTCAGCGCCAATTTCGGCAGCGGCACCTGCCCCGGCGGGGTGGTCGAGGACCTGGTCGCCTGGGGCGCCGCCAACTGCTACGAGTCGGCCGCGCTGGCGGTTCTGAGCAAGACCACGGGCGCCGTGCGCAATGCCGGCGGGATGATCGACAACGATGACAACGCGACGGACTTCGCGATCGTCACCAATCCGATTCCGCGGAACTCCGCCAGCCCCCTGAACGGCGAGTGCCTCGTCGTTCCGGTGGAACCCTCCACCTGGGGCACCATCAAGGCGCTCTACAACTAGACGGCGCGTTGAAGCCAGTTCCCGTGAGGCCCCGCCCGAAAGGCGGGGCCTCACGCATTTCGGAGCCGGCCGGCCCCGGAGAGGACCTGCCCTGGCGGTACTCCGCGGGCGTGGGCCTGGTGGCGACGGCGGTCTATCTGGCGCTGACCCCCGGTGTGCCCGGAGACAAGGATGCCGGGGAGCTGGCTCTGGTTCTTGCGCTCGACGGGGTGCCGCATCCCACCGGCTACCCGCTCTACACGCTGCTTGGGCACTGGTTTGTCGAGGGGCTGCATGGGCTGGGGACCTCCTGGGTCTACGCCGCCAATGCCTGGAGCTCGGTGGGTGGGGGGCTCGCGATCGGGCTTCTGCACGCGCTGGCGGCCCGGCTCGTCCCGCGGGGGCGAGCTCTGTCGCGACGGGCGGTCTTCCTCCTCGCCCTCTTGCCCGCTCTCCTCCTCCTGCTCAATCCCGTGTGGACGATCGAGACGACCTTCGCCGAGGTCTACTCCTGGCACCAGTGCTGGGTTCTCGCCGCGGCCCTGGCCTTCGTGGGGGTGGTGCGATCCCTCGGGAAGGGGCCGGACCCGTCGCGGCGGCTGTGGCCTCGGGCCTTGGGGTGGGGCTTTCTCTGCGGCCTTGGTGGGGCACACCACGCGACCGCGCTGCTGGTCGCGCTTCCTCTGTCTCTTCTCCTCGTGGCTCGCCTGGCCGGGGCCCGGATTCTGACCATGGCCGTCCTGGCCGCGACGGCGCTGGGAGCGGCGCTTCCTTTTCTGAGCTATGCGCGGATCCTGCGCAAGGCCGCGCACCCGGGGCTCGCCGTCTGGGGACACCTTGAACCGGGCTGGCGGGGTCTCTGGGAACATGCCACCGGCGGGCAGTACCACTTCCTCCTCGGGGCCTTCGCTCCCTCTCCCGCCCAGGCCGGGTACCTGGCCGCCTATGTGTACCCCT
>CAZWKH010000188.1:0-5455 GCA_964633885.1 uncultured bacterium
GGTTCCCGGCGGCGGGCGCCGGCGGGGCGCAGTACCTGGTGGTCGCCCAGGCCGACACGGAATTCGTGGACGCAGGCGCGGCGGGGAGCTACTACAAACTCGGGGCGGTGGATGTGAACGGCAATCTGAGCGGATACGCCCTCGCCACCCCGGAGAATACCTCGGGTGTGCCGGACGCCGGACACCCTGGCTTTGGGTTGAAGCTCGTATCGCCGAATCCCTCGCCGCGCGGAACCCTGAAGGTGGAGCTGGCTCTGCCGAGCGGCGACCCGGCTCGACTTGCGCTCATGGATGTGGGCGGACGGGTGATCGCGGAGCGCGAGGTCGGCTCACTGGGCGCGGGGCGGCATATCCTGGATTTGACCACGGGACGGCGCCTGGCGGCGGGGATCTACTGGATGCGGCTCACCCAAGGCTTGGACGCACGCACGGCGCGGGTGACCATCTTGCAGTGATGCCCTCCGTGTTCTGGGAGTCGTGTGGTGCGGCCGCCCGCGCGGCTCGCGGTTCGAGTACACTACGGGCCATGCGCCAGTCTCAGCACGCCGTGGGGCGGCTCGCCGCCGCCCTTTTCTTTGCCGCGACGGTCTTCTCCGCGGCGGAGGATTGCGGAGCCGCCGTATCTCCGCCGGAAGGCGTTGCCCGCATCCATTACCACCGCCCCGACGCGGCCTACGCGGGCTACGGCCTGCATGTCTGGGAGCACACCACGGCCGCCACGGCCTGGACGAGCCCCCTCGCGCCGGCCGGGAACGACGATTTTGGCCTGTACTGGGATGTGCCCCTCACACCCGGCGCGGAGAAGCTGGGCTTCATCGTGCACAAGGGGGACCTCAAGGACCCCGGTCCGGACATGTTCCTCCTCCCGGCCGAGCATGGTGTCGAGGTCTGGGTCGTCTCGGGGCGCGCCACCCTGTTCACCACGCGCCCCGATGTGAGCGTCTTCGCCTTCGGAGACCTCACGGCGGCTCGCGCCCATTGGCTTGCCCGGGATCTGATCGCCTGGCCGGCCGTGCCGCGTCCCGGAGACCTGTTCCGTCTGCACGGGGCGCCGGTGGGCGGACTCGTTCCGGCGGCGGAAGGCGTTCTCGGCGGCGAGAGCTTCCTCCTGACCGTGGACCCTGAGGGGCTCCCCGCGGAGGAGATCTCTTTGCGCCCGCACCTGCGCGGCTGCG
Organism: uncultured bacterium; assembly: GCA_964633885.1. Taxonomy (GTDB): domain Bacteria; phylum Eisenbacteria; class RBG-16-71-46; order JABDJR01; family JABDJR01; genus CAVXKA01. Next base: position 1,176 of record CAZWKH010000188.1, read on the forward strand.
CGGCGCTGCGCCTCGGCGCGGCCGGCGCATCGCGCGCGGAGGAGCTGCTCAAAGGGCAGGTCTTGGTCTCGGTAAGCGAGGCGAACGGAACGCTGCGCGAGGCGACGGGGGTGCAGATCCCGGGGGTGCTGGACGCTCTCTTCGCCACCGACATCCCGCTCGGTCCGAGCTGGGTGGCGGGTGCGCCCACCTTGCGCCTCTGGGCGCCGACCGCGCGCTCCGTGACCCTCCTGCTCTTCGCGGGGCCCCGCGACGACGCGCCGCTGAGGAGTCTTCCCATGACCGAGGAGCGGGGCCTGTGGACCGCGGCGGGGGATCCCTCCTGGAAGGGCCAGTGGTACCTCTACGAGGTCGCGGTCTTCGTCCCCGAGACGGGGCGGGTGGAGAGGAATCGCGTCACCGATCCCTATTCCCGCGGACTCGCCCGCAACAGCGTCAAGAGCCTTCTCGTGGATCTGGACGATCCCGTGCTCGTTCCGCAGGGTTGGAACAGCCTGCGCAAGCCGCCGCTGGCCGCTCCGGAGGACATCGTCCTCTACGAACTGCACATCCGCGATTTCAGCGCGGGCGAACCCGAGCTGCCCGAGCCGCTGCGCGGGACCTATGAGGCCTTCACCCGGGACACCCACGGCACCCGGCACCTGCGCTCGCTGGCCGAGGCGGGGCTCACCCATGTGCACCTCCTACCCGCCTTCGACCTGGCCACCATCGGAGAGGATCGCTCGGCGTGGAAGACCCCCGGCGATCTCTCGGGCTTCCCCCCGGATGGGGAGGAGCAGCAGGCGGCGGTGGCGCGCATCGCGGGCGAGGACGGCTACAACTGGGGCTACGATCCCTGGCATTACGGGGTGCCGGAGGGTAGCTACGCGACCGATCCCGATGGTCCCGCGCGAACTCTCGAGTTCCGTCGCATGGTGCAGGCCCTGGCCGGGATGGGCCTGCGGGTGGTGATGGATGTGGTCTACAACCACACCCACTCGGCGGGACAGGACCCGCAGTCCGTTCTGGATCGGATCGTGCCCGGCTACTACCACCGGCTCAACGCGGACGGAAGAGTGGAGACCAGCACCTGCTGCGCCAACACCGCCACCGAGCACAGGATGATGGAACGGCTCATGGTGGACGACCTCGTCCACTGGGCCCGCGACTACAAGGTGGACGGGTTCCGCTTCGATCTCATGGGCCATCACATGAAGCGCAACATGGAGCGCGCAAGGGACGCGCTCCACGCTCTCACGCCGGAGAAGGATGCGGTGGAGGGGTCCGCGATCCACCTCTACGGCGAGGGCTGGGACTTCGGCGAGGTGGGGCAGGGCAAGCGCGGAGTGAACGCCGTCCAGGCGGCCATGGCGGGGACGGGCATCGGCACCTTCAACGACCGCCTGCGCGACGCCGTTCGGGGAGGCAGTCCCTTCAACGACCGCCGCGAGCAGGGCTTCACCACCGGCCTCTACACCTCCCCCGGGGAATTCAACCGGGGAGGCGAGGTGGAGCGGTTGCGCCTGCTCGAGCAGGCGGACAGGATCCGCGCCGGGCTGGCGGGGAACATCCGCGGGTATCGCTTCGTTGCGCGGGGGGGCGCCGAGGCCCCGGCCTCCGCCCAGGGCGCCTACGCGCTGGATCCGCAGGAGACGATCAACTACGCCTCGGCGCACGACAACGAGACCCTCTTCGACAAGATCGCCTTCGCCGCGCCGGCGGCGCTGGGCACCGCGGAACGGGCGCGAATGCAGACCCTGGCCCTCTCCCTGGTGGCCCTGGGCCAGGGGGTGCCCTTCTTCCACGCGGGCTGCGAGCTCTTGCGCTCCAAGTCGCTCGACGCGGACAGCTACAACTCCGGCGACTGGTTCAACGCGCTCGACTTCTCGGGCGCCCGGAACAACTTCGGCGTGGGGCTGCCGCCGGCGGGCAAGAACCGCGACCGTTGGGCGATCATGCGGCCTCTGCTCGCGCGGGCGGATCTCGTCCCGGGGCCGGAGGAGATCCGGGGTGCGGCGGACCGCTTCCGCGAGCTGCTCGCGGTGCGGCGCTCCTCGCCGCTCTTCCGCCTGCGCAGCGCGGAAGAGATTGCGGCCCGGCTCGTGTTCCTCAACACCGGCCCCATGCAAATCCCCGGGCTCATCGTCATGACCCTGGCCGACGAGGGCGAGGGGCGCGCCGATCTCGACCCCGCCTGGGCACGGCTGGTCGTGCTGTTCAACGCCCGTCCGGAGGCGGTGACCTTCGGGAATCCCGCCTGGCGGGGGGCGGAGTTCCGGTTGCATCCCGTTCTGGCCGCTTCGGCGGATCCGGCGGTGCCCGGGGCTGCGTTCAGTCCCGTGCAGGGCGCGTTCCGGGTCCCGGCGCGCAGCACCGCGGTCTTCGTGGAGCCGGTGCCCTCCCATTGAGATGCGGGCCCGCGCCGCGCGGGTTTTCTCCATGTCGGAGGGATATAACTTATCGGTAATGTGGAAGCGCTCCGCACGGCGCGACCTGCCAGAATCGGCTCGTGACGGTCCGCCCGCCCTCGGGGGGGGCCAGGCGTCGCCGCACCAGCGGCGGGAGAAAGAGATTCCATGAAGACCATGGCCAAGGATGCGAAGTCTTCCACGCGCCCGGGGGTGGCGGGTTCCGCCGCAGCCGGCCCTCAGGACATGCCGGGGGGGCAGCTGGAGCGGATGCTCCAGAAGCCGCGCGCGAGCTGGACCGAGGACGATCTCATCCGCCTGGTCACGGACCGCGGCATCCGCCTCGTCACCCTCATGCATGTCGGGGGGGACGGCTGGATCAAGACCCTCGACTTCGTGCCCGAGAGCCGCGCGCATCTGGCCGACATCCTCACCGGCGGGGAGCGGGCAGACGGTTCGAGCCTCATGAGCGGTCTCACCCGCGGCGCCTCGGACATCGTGCTCCGGCCGCGGCTCGAGACGGCGTTTCTGGATCCCTTCTCGCCGTTCCCGACCCTGGCGCTGCTGGGAGCGCATTTCGACCGCGAGAGCGAGCCCCTCGCGCAGTCGCCGGACACCATCGTGCACCGGGCCTACGAACGGGTGCGTGCCGAGCTGGGGGTGGACCTCTGGGCTCTCGGCGAAGTGGAGTATTTCCTGGGCAAGCGCGCGGCCGCCGAGGACATGACCGTGGTCGAGGAGCGGGGATACCACGCGAGCTCTCCCTTCGTGTTCGGCGAGGCGCTGCGTCGCGAGGCGCTGGTGCTTCTGGCCGACATGGGCGTGGCGACGAAATACGGCCACAGCGAGGTCGGGATCATCGATTCGCGCCCCTCGGACGGTATGGTCTGGGAGCAGCATGAGATCGAGCTCCTGCTGGCCCCGCTCCCGCGCGCCGCGGACTCGGTGGTGCTCACGCGATGGGTGCTTCAGAACCTGGCCCAGCGCCAGGGATTCCAATGCGCCTTCGCGCCGGTGGTGCGTGAGGGACATGCCGGCAACGGCCTCCACTTCCACTTCTCGCCGCGGGTGGACGGCGAGCACATGGGTGGGATGGACGAGGACGGCTCGATGAGCCCCTCCGCGCAGTGGCTGATCGGCGGGCTGGTGCAGCTGGGTGGCGCGCTGATGGCCTTCGGCAACCGCGACCAGACATCGTTCCTGAGGCTCCTGCAGGGCAAGGAGGCGCCGACCTCCGTGACCTGGGGGCGGTACGACCGCCAGGCGCTGGTGCGGCTTCCCATCGTCGCGCTGCGCGCCGACGGGCGGCCGGTGACCCCGCCCACCATCGAGTTCCGTCTCCCAGACGGGTCCGCGCATCCCCACCTCCTGCTGGCGGGGATCGCCCAGGCCATGATCCAGGGGAACCGCACCGAGGCGCTCGAGGCGATCCTCCAGGCGACCGCATCGGGGAGGAAGTCGGGCAGCGTGAAGGGTGCGGCGCGTGGAACGGGCCCCGTCGCAGCAGGACCCGCGCCCGCTGCGCCCGACGCGGCGTGGAGCGTCGCCCACCGGGCGGCGGAGGTGGCGGCCGCGCTGCGCAGCCATCGCCAGGTGTTCGAGGCCGGCGGGGTGTTCCCGTCCGGGCTCATCGACACGCTCCTCGCCCAGTTCGAAGGGCGCTGACCCGCGGCGGGTGGTGTACCTTCATGGCCGGCCGGAGGAGGGCCGGGCATGAGGGACATCGCACAGCGCGCGGATCGCCGGGACCCAGCCCCCTCCCTGCTCCGTCGGGACCTGCGCGCGATCTACCTGGACGGCGCCGCCTGGAGCGTCATGGTGGGGATCGGCGAGACCTACTTCGCCGCCTTCGTGCTGGCGCTGGGCATGCGCGAGGTGTGGTCGGGGCTCATC
>CAZWKH010000189.1:0-5447 GCA_964633885.1 uncultured bacterium
CGGCGACCTGGCCATTCACCTACTCTACGGGGGGGAGTTCGTTGAGGCGGGAGCGATCTGCCAGGTCTTCTTCCTCATCTTCAGCGTCTCCTTCTTCTCCACGCCGCTCAGCATGGTGCTCTATGTCCTGGAGCGGCCGTGGCTCGGACTCGGCATCTACCTGGTGAACGCCGCGGTGAATGTGGGGCTCGACCTCGTTCTCATCCCCCGGTACGGTCTGTGGGGCGCCGTCATACCGGTTTCGCTGGTCATCCTGGTTTCTCCCTTCCCCTACATCTGGGCGCTGAGGCGCATGGGGGTGCGCATCCGGTTCCCCTGGGGATTCCTGAGCCGCATCTACGCCGCCTCCGGGGCCATGCTCCTGCTCTGGCCGTTCCGGGAGATGGTGCGCAGCCCCTGGGCCCTGGGCGCCCTGGTGCTGGGGGGGATACTGGTCTTCTGGCTGGGGTTGAGGGTCTTCCGCGTGCTGGGTCCCTCGGAGCGTTCCCTCATCGAGCGCGTGAACCCCGCGATCTGGAGCCGCATCGAGCCGATCCTGGTGGGGCGGCGCGTCAAGGAGGGGAGATGAGCGCAGGCGAAGGGCGTTTCGCGGGAGGGCCGGGGCTGTCCGTCGTGGTGCCGGCCTACAACGAGGCCGGGGCGATCGGATCGGTGCTGGACACGCTGGCCGCGGAGCTGCGGCGCCTCGGACCGTCCTGGGAGATCTTCGTCGTGGACGACGGATCCACCGACGGCACGGGGGCGGCGGTGGCGGGACGCGACGGGGTCACCCTCATCCGCCATCCGGTGAACCGCGGCTACGGGGCCTCCCTCAAGTCGGGCATCGCCCGGGCCACGAAGGACCTCGTGCTGTTCTACGACGCGGACGGACAGTTCCGCCCGGAGGACATCGAGGCCCTTTACGACGCCGCCCGTGAGGCGGACATGGCGGCGGGCAAGCGCGGCAAGGACTCCAACGCTCCGTTCCTGCGGCGCCCCGGCAAGAGGATCCTCTCCCTGACCGCGAACTACCTGGCCAAGCGGAAGATTCCCGACCTCAACTGCGGATTCCGCATCGTGCGCCGGGAGCGCCTGCAGCAATTCGTCCACCTGCTGCCGGACGGGTTCTCCGCGTCCACCACCCTCACCCTGCTGCTCCTCAAGGGGGGCTTCGACGTGCGCTTCGTGCCGGTGCGCGTGGAGAGGCGGGTGGGGACGAGCTCGGTGAACATCTTCGCCGACGGGTTCGACACCCTCATGCTCATCGTGAGACTGGTGACCCTCCTCGATCCGCTCCGCGTTTTCCTGCCCGCCAGCGGCATGTTCTTCCTGGCCGCGATCGTCTGGGGGCTCCGCTACTACCTGCTGGGCCGGGGACTCTCCGTGGCTACCCTGTTCCTGCTCATCTCGGGAGTCCTGACCTTCCTCATCGGCCTCCTCGCCGACCAGGTCTCGGCCCTCCGGCGGGAGTACCACCGCTAGATGTGCGGCATCGCCGGCTTTCTCGAACGGGATCCTGCCCGACGCGCGGACCGCGACGCGCTCCTGCGGATGGTGGAGGTCCTTCACCACCGGGGCCCGGACTCCGGCGGTGCGGTGGTGGTCGGTCCTGCGGGGCTCGGCATGCGCCGCCTCTCCATCATCGACCTTGCGGGTGGATTCCAGCCCATGTCCGACGACGCCGAGGAGGTCTGGATCGTCTTCAACGGCGAGATCTACAACTTCCGCGAGCTGGCCCGCGAGCTGGAGGGGGAAGGGGTCCGCCTGCGGACCCGCTCCGACACCGAGGTGCTGCTGCAGCTCTTCATGCGCCACGGCGCGGGCTGCCTGGACCGGCTCAACGGGATGTTCGCCTTTGCCGCCTACGACCGTCGGCGTGACCTGTTCCTGCTCGCCCGCGACCGCCTGGGCATCAAGCCGCTCTTCTACCGAAGCGGGCCCGAGCGCCTCTGGTTCGGCTCCGAGCTGAAGGCGATCCTGGCCGATCCGCGGGTGCCCAGGGAGCTGGACCCGCAGGCGGTGCACGATTTCCTGGCCTTCAACTACATGCCGGCGCCGCTTACCGCCATACAGGGCATCCGCCAGCTCCTGCCGGGCACATACCTCGCGGTGGAGAGTGGGAAGGAGCGGATCGTTCCCTACTGGGAGCTGCGCTACGAGCCCGATGAGACACGCGGGGAGGCGTACTGGGTGGAGGCGGTGCGCGAGAGCCTGGACGCCGCCGTGAAGCGGCGGCTCGTCTCCGATGTCCCATTCGGTGCCTTCCTCTCCGGCGGCATCGACTCCAGCGCGGTGGTGGCCTTCATGTCCCGCCACCTCGCCCGGCCGGTGCAGACTTTCTCCATCGGCTTCGAGGAGCCGAGCTATAACGAGCTGGACAAGGCCCGCGTGGCCGCCCGGGCATTTGGGACGGACCACCACGAGCTGGTCGTGCGCCCGGATGTCCGGGATCTCCTCCCCCGTCTGGTGTGGCACTCCGACGAACCCTCGGCGGATTCCTCGGCCATCCCCGTGTACCTGGTCTCCGAGCTGGCCCGCCGCCATGTCACCATGGCCCTGTCGGGGGACGGTGGGGACGAGGTCTTCGCAGGCTACGAGACCTATCAGGCCTACTACTGGCGCCGGGACTACCGGCGCATCCCGGGATTCCTCCGGCGCGGCGTCATCCGGCCCCTGATCCACGCCCTGCCTGCGTCCGACCGCAAGATCAGCCTGGAGTTCAAGGCCAAGCGCTTCGTGGACGGTGCGGAGCTGGAGGCGGAGAGAGCCCATTTCGCATGGCGCAACATCCTGAGCGAGGCGGCCCGTCGCGACCTGTACACGGACGCCTTCGCCGCGAGCTTCGAGCCGCTCGACTCCTTCCGTTTCTACGAGGAGCACTTCCGGACCACGAGGGGATGCGACCCCCTCGACCGGATGCTCGAGGTGGACACGCGCTTCTACCTGCCCAACGACATGCTGGTGAAGGTGGACCGGATGTCCATGGCCTGTTCGCTGGAGGCGAGGGTACCCTTTCTCGACTACACGCTCGTGGAGCTTGGGGCGCGGATTCCGCCCCGGATCAAGTTCAAGGGGCGCGAGAAGAAGGCGCTGCTCAAGCGGGCCCTGCGGGGGATCGTGCCCGATTCCCTCCTGGACGGTCCCAAGAAGGGGTTCAATGTGCCGATCCCCATCTGGCTGCGCGGCGAGCTGGCGCCGATGACCCGGGAGTTGCTTGGGGAGACCAGACAGAAGCGCCTCGGCCTCTTCCGCCCGAGCGTCGTCGGCGGCATGGTCGAGGAGCACCTGCGGGGGGGGCGGGACCTCTCCTTCCAGCTCTGGGGGCTCTTGACCTTCACGATCTGGCATGAGCTCTTCCTGGAAGGCGGGGACCGCCGCCATGTTTCGGATCCCGCGGTGCCTGCGGTGGTTCGGGAGGCGAGGCGATGAAGCGCTACTGGCTGAATGCCCTCGGGACGGCGGTCACGGTGATCTGCCTGTACTTCGCCTTCCGGGGCATCGATTACGCCAACACCCTGGTCGCCCTGCGGGAGGCGAACTACTGGTGGTCGATCCCGGTCGTGGTGATCAGCGTGTTCTCCATCTGGCTGCGTGCGTATCGCTGGAAGATCATGCTGGAGCCCATCCGCGAGGTCTCGGTGGGGAAGGCCTACTCTTCGACCATGATCGGCTTCATGGCCAACAACATCTACCCCGCGCGGCTCGGTGAGATCGTCCGCGCCTATGCCATCGGCCACAGCTGCGGCGTCTCCAAGAGCAGCGCCTTCGCGACGATCGTGGTGGAGCGTGCCTTCGACCTCCTCGCCATCCTCTTCTTTCTCGGGATGCTTCTGCCCTGGTACAAGTTCGACCCCAAGTTCCAGGCTGCGGGCTATGTGGCGCTGGCGGCCTGCGTGCTCCTCTTCACGGCGATGGTGTTCTTGCGCTGGAAGCGGGCGGCAACGCTGCGCGTCTTCGAGGCGCTGGCGTCGCCGCTTCCCGAGCGGCACGGGCGCCGCGTGAGCGGGCTCATCCACCGCTTCGTGGACGGCTTCGCGGTGCTGGCCAGCGGCCGCAGGCTCCTCTGGATCACCCTGCTCTCGGTGCTGGTGTGGGTGGTGGTGACCCTCAGCTACTACCTGGCCTTCTTCGCCTTCGATCTGCACCTGCCGATCCAGGCCGGGGTGCTGCTGCTCGTGCTCACCGCCCTCGCCGTGATGGCCCCCTCCGCTCCCGGGTTCGTGGGCCCGTTCGAATGGGCCGCCATCTACGGGATGATGTTCTTCGAGAGCGAGGGGGTGACGCGTTCGGTCGCGGCGAGCTACGCGCTCTACTACCACGCCATCCAGTTCGTGCCCATCACCCTCCTCGGGCTCTACCACTTGCGCCGGGAGCGCTTCTCGCTCACCCGCGCCGTGAAGGAGGAGCCTCCCGAGGCGCAGCCGTGAAGGGCGCGGTGGCGAGGCGGGAGCGCCTCCCGCTCCTCCTCTTCGTTCTGCTGAGCCTGGTGCTGCTGGCCCTGGCTCGCCCCCTCGGCTGCCCCTGGCCCCTGCGCACCATCGCCGCACTGACCGCCGTCTTCCTGCTTCCCGGCGCCGCCCTGGCCCTGCTCTGGCCCGGAGCCTCCCGCTCCGGATGGCCGGCCGTGGCCGCGCTCGCCGCGCCTCTCTCGCTGCTTCCGTTGCTGGCAGCCGGCACCTTCGGGTCGGTCTTCGACTGGGGCGTGCTGCCCCTGGGCGCGGCCTATCTCTTCGGCGTGTTCGTGGTGGCCCTGGCCTCGCTCGTCCTGGCATGGCGCCGCGAGGCGGAGGAATCGCCTCCGCGGTGGGTCGCGTTCGCGTTCGGAGTCCTCCTGCTGGCCGCGGCGCTGCTCGCACTGCGCGCCGGGGCTCCGAGCGGACCCCTCACCGATGGTCCGGACCACATCGCGACGGTGGGCGAGATCCTGGATGTGAGCGAGTACTTCCCGCGCCAGGGTCTCACCCCCCCGGGGACCGTGGACCGGACCGATCCCCGGAAGGGAATCCTGCATGTCGGGCTCGCGCTGGCCGCATCCCTGGCCGGCGTCCCCGCCAGCGCCGTATGGAGCGTGGCCCCCGCGGTGCTGCTCGCCTCCTGGTTGGCGGGACTCCTCGCGCTGGGACGGCGCCTCGGACTGGAGTGGCGCGGCGCGCTGCTCGCCGTCGCTCTTGCGTTCCTCTTCATGGGAGGTGGGGGAGGAGCCTGGGCGCTGCGCATCGGCTACGGCGCGCATTTCGCCCTGGCCCTGGCCTGGGCGGGGACCTGGGTTCTGGTGGGCCTCGTCGAGGACTTCCAGCGATCCCAGGTCATCCTTCTCGGTTTGCTGACCCTGGCCGCCGCGGCCGTGCACCCGATGGCGCCGGCCTTCCTCTTTCTTCCCGCGCTGCTCATGCTTCCTCTCCTGCGCGGTGACCGGATTCTGGCACGGCGGGTTCTGGGCGCGCTGGCCGGGGCGGTGGGGGTCGCGG
>CAZWKH010000190.1:0-5446 GCA_964633885.1 uncultured bacterium
CCCTGGTGAGAAGCTCTCTGGCTGCCTCCCAGTTCCCAGCCCCCAACTCGAGGAGACCCGTGTACTCGGCGATCAAGGGGGCAAAATTAACACTCGGAATTCGGCTCATCGCATCGGCCGAAAGGTCCGCCAGGCTCTTCAACCCAACCAGCGAAGCGATATAGAGCCCTAGACGATGGTAAGCGGCCAAGAGAAGTCCATCGTCCAGCTTGGTTCCTGTTCGAAGCAAGACTTCCCGCCTCTTCAGCGCAGAGCCAACCAATCCCAGTTGGATCTCGCAGATAGCAAGAAAAGACATGGACACCGCCACCATTCGCTCGCTGTTGAGAGCTGTTGCCGTCGCGATGCCCTTGGTGCTGAGACGCTGAGCGGATCTCACCTCCCCGCATTCCAAGGCAAGAGCACTCGCCCGACTCGCGATCATCGGGTAGTGCTTCCACAGGTGAGCGGCCTCAGCAAGTTGTTCCGCCCTGGCGGCCAGGGGCACCCCCGTGACCTGTTCCCCAGTCTCGAGCATCAGACCAGCCATGGCATGCAGGAATAGCGGATCCGCATAGCAGTCCTCCTGTCCAAGCGCGGCCTCCGCTTCTGCAAGCCGTTCCCTCATCACCGGATAATCCATCCTCTGCGCCGACTGTCGCGCCCTTCCCACGAAGTACCTCAGCAGCAGCTCCGGACTCGGCAGGCGCTCGGGATCCAACTCCCCATACACAGCGTCCGCCTCCGCGAAGCGCCCCGTCTGCCAGAGGAACTCCGCCTTCTGGATCCGCGCCCAGGCGCTGTCCTCCGCCGAGACTGCGGCCGAACTCGCCAGCACGTCGCAATCGCCCACCGCACCCTGCCAGTCCCCGAGCGCGAACCGGGCCGCGGCAAGCATCTTCCTCCACTCCACCGCCTCCGCCCCATTGGGGGCGGCCCGCAACAGATCCTCGAGGACGCGCAGCTCCTGCGGGAACCTCCCCAACCGCTGCACCGCCCGCAGGGCCGCCTCCCACACGGCAGGGTGATGCGCCGCGTCCAGATGGCCCTCGCTGCGAACGGCCTCCCAGAACTCGATCACCGCCTCGAACCGGCCATCGCGCAGCGCCTGGTCCAGCGCCATCCGGACATAGCCGGCGGGATAGCGGCCGCGCTCCGTGAGGGTACGCGCGAGCAGGAGATCGCCCGGGTGCATCTCTCCGTCGCTCTCCAGTTCCCGGGCCAGGACGGCGAGCCGGTCCTCCTCGATGTGGTTCCCCACCAGCGGCGCCAGCGCACCGCGCACCAGGCGGTCGGTGAGCCGTTCCTGCAGCTCGCCCCGTTCGTAGTCGCGCCGCGTCAGGCCGAGACGCTCCAGATCCTGTTGGATCCTGCGGGAGGAACCACCCTTCCACCCCAGCGCCCGGGCAAGGGACCGCCAGCGCCACCCGCGCTCGCTCCAGGCGAGGAGCGAGCACATCGCGCACGCCCGGCGAGCATCCTTCCCAGGCCTTCACCACCTCCGCGCTCATCGCCTCGTCCGTGAGTCCGACCCCCGATCCCGCGCCGACCTGCTTGAGGCGAACGAGCGAGAGTGGACTCGCCCCTTCTTCCACCCCTGGCCGTTCCCTTCCGGCCCCGTACCCCTCCTCCTCCGGGAAGAGGTCGTCGCGCAGAGACTCCAGGGCCTCGAAGTTCGGCCCGGCCCAGTTCACGGCAAGGCAGCGCGCCGAGGCCTCGATCCAGTCCCCGTCGGGGTCCTCGCCCGCGAGCGGCGCCGCCTTCAAGATGCAGGTCCGCGATCCGGCCCCCTCCTCCTCGCGGCTCACCACAAACGCGCGCAGGAGCCGCGACTCTAGATCCCCCGGCCGCTCGGGCCAGAGCACTACCGCATCCCTTCCCGTGAATCGCTCCACCAGCTCGCGCGCGAGGGTGACCGGGTCGTGGTCCCCGGTGGAGGTCTCCAACCGGTCTCGTACCAGTGCCAGCGGCTGCTCGGCAAGCCCCGTCCAGCCCTCCGCCACCAGGAGGCGGGCCATCGCCCGGCAGAGGGTCCTGCGCCCGCTGCCCACGCGGCCGCGCACCACGATGCCCGCGGCCCGGCCCCTCGCCAGATTGTTCAGCCAGTCGCGCCACTCGGCCAAACGATCCTCGACGCCATACACCCCTCCCCGCTGAACCGCCGGCCCCCAGGCCTCCGTCTGGGCGCGCAGATCGCTCCAGTCGCCGAAACTCCGCGCGGCCGGATCGCCGCGGCCCAGGGACGCGATGAGATCCAACAGGTCGCGCGATACCGCGCGGCGCGGCGACGGCTCGCAGTCTCTGCCCGCGAGGCGGCGCAGCATCTCGGCGGGGCTCGCGCCCTCGAGAGGGTGGCGTCCGTCGATCCAGGTCACGGCGGTCAAGGCGAGGGCGAAGAGATCCGCCGCCGCTCCCGCGCTCTCGCCCCTCGCCGTCTCCGGGGCCATGTACCCGGGCGTTCCGCGGACGCCGCCCGACTGCGCCGCGGAGAGCGGGAGGGCCAGTCCGAGGTCTGCGACCTTCGCCCGCCAATGCTCCCCCTCCCGCCACACCAGCAGGTTTCCCGGAGCGACATCGCCGTGAAGGTAGCCCCGGCGGTGCAGGTACTCGAGCCCCCGCAGGGATTGGATCAGGGCGGCGCGGACAGCGGTCTCGCCGCCCTCTTCCCACAGGCGCTCCGCGGGAGTCGCCGGCACGAACTCCAGAAGGTGGGCGAGGTCGGGACCATCCCGCACGAGGTCGCGCGATTCGATGAGGCAGGGATGTGCCAGCCGCCCCAGAAGCCGGTATTCCGCGGCCAGGCTCTCGCGACCGGCGGAGGCCTCGGCGAGCTTGAGCGCCGCGACATGACCCGTCCAGCGATCGCGCACGCGAAAGAGCCGTCCCTCCGCGCCGCGCGCGAGCGGGGTCCACTCGGCGAAGCGTCCGCCGAAGCGAAGCGTATCTTCAGTGCTCGCCATGCCCACGCCCAGCTCCCGAAAGCGTTGACTACGGGGGGATCGGACGCCGAGACTCTAACCGACTTCGCGCGGAGGCGCACCCCGGACCATCGCCCCCCCGCTTCCGCGCCCATCCACAATCCGGGAGGTCGCCATGCGCAGCTTCTACCCGCCGATCGACCCTTACTCCTGCGGCCACCTCAAGGTGTCCGATCTCCACGAGATCTACTACGAACAATGCGGCAACCCCGACGGCCTCCCCGCAGTCTTCGTCCACGGCGGACCCGGCGGCGGGGTGGTCCCCCTCTACCGGCAGTTCTTCGACCCGGCCGCCTACCGGATCGTCCTCTTCGAGCAGCGCGGATGCGGCAGGAGCCGGCCGCACGCGAGCCTCGTGGACAACACCACCTGGCACCTCGTCGAAGACATGGAAAAGCTGCGCGAGGCGATGGGCATCCCGAGGTGGCTCGTCTTCGGAGGCTCCTGGGGGAGCACGCTCGCCCTCGCCTACGCCCAGACCCACCCGCAACGCGTGCTGGGGCTCGTGCTGCGCGGCATCTTCCTGCTTCGCCCGAGCGAGATCCGCTGGTTCTATCAGGACGGCGCGAGCCACATCTTCCCGGACGCCTGGGAGCACTATGTGGAGCCAATCCCGCCGGAGGAGCGCGACGACTTCGTCCGGGCCTACTACCGCCGCCTGACCAGCGACGACGCCTCGGTGCGGGCCCGCGCGGCCAAGGCCTGGAGCATCTGGGAGGCCTCGACCAGCAAGCTCTTCCCGGATCCGGACCTGGTCGCCAGTTTCTCCCAGGACGCCTTCGCGGATGCCTTCGCGAGGATCGAGTGCCACTACTTCATCCACGACGGTTTCTTCACCCACCCGGACCAGTTGCTCGACGGGGCCGAGCGCATCCGCAACATCCCCGGAGTGATCGTGCAGGGCCGCTACGATGTGGTCTGCCCCATGGTGAGCGCCTGGGACCTGCATCGGCGCTGGCCGGAGGCCGAGTTCCACCTCGTCCCGGACGCCGGCCATGCCGCGAGCGAGCCGGGGATCACCCACGAACTCATCGAGGCCACGGACCGCTTCCGGACGCTGACGCCCTGACCCCCGCAGAAGGCCCCGAAGACCCCAGACACCGCAGAAGTGAAACAATGTTTCCACGCGATGGGCGCTTTTGCAGGATAACCGGATAAAAAAGATTGTTTTCGTCGGATGCTTTGAGTGAAAATTACCGACATTGGCGGGATCGGGTGCGCCCCATTCTGCCGACTTGACCCACCATCAACAGCACTTGACCTGAAGACTTCAGACCAAGGAGGCGAACATGCGAAACAAGGGCTATCGCGCGGCAGCTTTGCTGTTCCTTGTCGTGGCCTTGCCCGCTCTCTATCTGTCCCACGCCGCGGCTCCCCCGGCCGGGGCACAGACGGGCACCCTCTTCCTCGAACTGGTTCCCCCGCCCGCACCGGCGCCGGGTGGTCTGCAGTTCGGCGCCAATGGACCGGCGATTCCCCCGAGTGGCTCCTCCTGGCACGAGCTCGCGCCGAGCTTCTGCACGATCCACCCCCAGGAGGCTTACGGCGACAACGGGGACGGCGTGGTCTCCGCCTGCGACGGCATCAAGTTCGGCGGGGTGGTCTACCACATCGACTGGGCGGGGCCGACCTACCGCCTGCGTGCCGTCACCGGCGCCGATCTCTACCTGGAGCCCACGACTCCCACGCACAACCCCGAGAACCCCGTCTGCGAGATCTGGGAGGAGATCCACCCGGACTTCGGGACGGAGCACCACATCGATGTCTGGGAGGATGCCAACGGCACCGGGGTCGTGGACGCCTGCGATGTGATCGGTTCGGGGGGCATCCTCTACCATGTGGAGGATGTGAGCCTGAACATCCGCATCACGCCGGGCGGGGTTCCGACGGAGCGCTCCACCTGGGGCAAGGTGAAGAGCGCCCTCTGGCCGTTCTAGGGACCCGACCACCCGTCCCTGATCGACAGGGGCCCGCCCGGCTGCAGCCGGGCGGGCCCTCTCCTGCTCTCCCCCACCACCCGCGTTACCGGTCTTGCCAGGAACGCGCGGGCGCGGTTTAGTTGTTCCGATCCTCGCCTTCCCGCTTCACCGTTCCATCAGGGAGACATCCGATGAGCGACCATGTCTACAAGCAGATCGAGATCACCGGCACCTCCTCCAAGTCCCCGCATGACGCGATCGAGCGCGCCATCACCAAGGCCTCGGAGACGGTCCGCAACCTCCGTTGGTTCCAGGTGACCGAGACCCGCGGCGCGATCACCGACGCCAAGGTGTCCCAGTGGCAGGTGACGGTGAAGATCGGCTTCACGCTCGAGGACTGAGCCCTAGAACGCGCTGATCAGTCCCACCGTCGCCCGCGCCGACTCCAGCTCCATGTCGTACGCCGCCTCTCCGAGCACCCGCAGGTTGCGGGCGAGGAGACGGTTGACGGTCAGGGAAACCGATTCCCGGTCCGCGGCGTCGTCGTCGGAGTCCACCTTGTTGTAGAGC
>CAZWKH010000191.1:0-5438 GCA_964633885.1 uncultured bacterium
GCCAGGGCGATGCCCACCAGCTCCGCGCGCATGGGATCCACCGAGGTCGTCTCCGTGTCCAGCGCGAATCCTTCGCAGCGGGAGAGCCGCTCCGCAAGGGTCCGCAGGGATTTAGCGTCGGAGACCAGGGTGTAGCCGGCGTCCTCTGAGAACAGGGCGGCCGGCTCGGAGACCGGCGGCCCCCCCCCGAGCTCCGAGCGCAGCCGGCGGAAGCGCATGCGCTCCAGAAAGTCCATGAGCGGCGCCCCGCCGGGACGGCGGGTCCGGACGGCATCGAGATCCGCGGGCAGATCCAGGTCGGTCCGGATCGTGACCAGCTCCCGGGCCAGGAATGCCGCGTCGCGGTGGACAGCCAGCTTCTCGCGCAGGGCGGGCCGGAGCTCGTCGAGCCGCGCGTAGAGCCCCTCGAGGCTCCCGTAGTCGGCGATGAGCTTGCCCGCGGTCTTGGGTCCGATGCCCGGCACCCCGGGGACGTTGTCGCTGGTGTCCCCCATCAGGGCGAGCACCTCCACCACCTGGCGCGGCTCCGTCACGCCGAACTTGTCGGGGATGTCGTCGGGACCGATGAGCCGCTCCTCCACCGCCGCCGCCCCGCCGCGTCCCGGGTTCAGGATGCGCATGTGGGGCCCGAGGAGCTGGTAGAAGTCCTTGTCCCCGGTCACCGCGACCACCTCCAGCTCGGGGCCCGCGAGCTGCACCGCGTAGGAGCCGATCACATCGTCCGCCTCCACCCCGTCCATCACCACCAGCGCGCAGGGCCAGGCCTCGACGAGCTCCCGCACCAGGGGGATCTGCAGGCGCAGCTCCTCGGGCATCTCGGCGCGGTTGGCCTTGTACTCGGGATAGCGGAGGTGGCGGAAGGTGGGGCCGGGCGGATCCAGCACCACCGCGAGATACTCCGGCTTCTCCTGGGCGACGATGAACTGCAGCGTGTTGGCGAAGCCGAACACCGCGCCGGTCGGCCGGCCCTCGGCGTCGGTGAGCCCCATCCGCTGCATCGCGAAGTACGCCCGGTAGACCAGCGCGGTCCCGTCCAGGAGGAAGAGCCTCTCACTCATCGCCGTCGCAGAGCACCCGGGGTGCGCCCGCTCCTCCTTTCAGATCCGCCCGGCGTCGCCACGGTAGAGACCGCGGGCCAGGATGTACTCCTCCACGGGGCGGGGCAGGAGATGGCGGATCGAGAGCCCCGCGGCCACCCGCCGGCGGATCCGGGAAGAGGAGATCGCGAAGGGGTTCCCTTCGACGAGCAGCACCCGCCGCGAGAGCTCCGGGGCGAGCCCCTCGCGGTCGACCCCGGGCCGGTCCACCGCGATGACCCGGTGCTCGGCGAGGATGCGCTCCGGCTCCCTCCAGGTGGGCATCTCGCGCAGGCTGTCGAGGCCGACGATGAAGGCCAGCTCCGCTCCGGGATTCTCCTCGCGCAGCCGGGCCAGGGTGTCCACCGTGTAGCGCGGGCCATCCGCCGCCAGCTCGATCCCGCTCACTCGCGCGCGGGGTTCGTTCAGAAGGGCGAGCTGCAGCATCTCTAGCCTGTCCTGGGCGGGGGCGAGGATGGTGTCCGGCTTGTGCGGCGGCCGCGCGGCAGGCATGAAGAGGACCTCGTCCAGCCCCGCCGCCTCCGCCGCCAGGAGGGCGATGTGGAGATGGCCCCAGTGGACCGGGTTGAACGAACCTCCCAGCACGCCCAGGCGGCGCATGTCAGTCCTTCGGCAGGGCGGAGTCGCCGGAGGGGGGCGCCGAGGCCTCGGCGGGGGCCGGCACGCCGTGGTGTGCGGCCTCCTCGAGGAGCGCCCGCGCGGTGGCGGCTTCGGCCCGCCCACCATGCTCGCGCTCCAGCCTCGCGGCCCACTCCGCGGTCTTCGCCCAGTCGCCGTCCGCGCGGTAGCTCTCCGCCAGGCGCAGCATCGCCTTGGCGGCCACGGGGGTGTCCGCGTATCCGCCCAGCACCTTCTCCTCGAAGTAGAAGCGCGCCGCCTTGGGGGACTTCAGGCGGAGGTAGAGCTCTCCGGTCAGGTACTGCTTCTCCGCCAGCCGGGTGCGGATGTCGGCGATGTGGCCGCGGGCCCGTTCTACCAGAGGGCTCTTCGGATAGCGCGTGATGAAGCTCTGAAACTGGGTGAGGGCGGAGAGGGTCTCGGTCTGGTCGAGCTGGGGCGACCGCGATTGCGACAGCAGGGCGAGCCCCAGATGGTAGGACGCGTCGGCCGCGAAGGGGCTCTCCGGATAGTCGGTGAGGATGCGCCGGAAGCGATCCTCCGCCTCGGGGAAGTTCCCCTCCTCGTAGTAGGCCCGCCCCAGCAGGAAGATCCCCTCGTCTGCGTAGCGGCTGCCGGGGTGGTCCCCCAGGAACTCCTGCAAGAGAAGGACCGCGTCTCCGAACTCCCCCTTCTCGAAGCGGGCGCGAATGGTCTCGAAACGGGTCGGCTCGTCGCCGCCGCGCGCGGTGGGCGCGGAGGCGCACCCGCCCAGGGCGATCGCGGCGAGGACCGCGGCCAGGGCGCATCGACACCGGACCGCGTCGCGGCGCGCCATGTCACTGAATGTCAGGAAGGTCATGGATCACTTCTGGTTCGTGTAGAAGAGGTAGATCAGCCCGACCACGATGCCGGTCACCAGCGCCGGCTCGACCAGACCGCCGAGCCCGCGAGTCTCCAGGACGGGCTTGGCAAAGGGGAAGGTCTTTCCTTCGAGCAGAGGCAGTTTTCCCGCGGGAACCACATCCAGCCGCTCCGCGTCGCCGCTCCCCACCCAGGTCACCCCCTCGCGCTTGCCCTCGAGCAGGTTCGCGTAGAGGCTCACCGCCGCCAGCCGCTGCACCCGGCGCGAGCCGAAGGGGCTCTTGCGGTGGGACTCCGGGTAAAGGATGCCGAACTCGGCGAGGCGGTAGCGCAGCACCAACTCGGCCCGGGGCTCCTGGGCGGGAGTTCCCCCCGCATCCCCCACCGCCGTCGAGTCGCCCAGGTCCCGGGGCACCTCGGGGCCCACCATCGGGGCTTCCTTCAGATAGGCCGAGTACCCGGCCTCGGTGAGCTTGGCCAGGAGCAGGTTCTCCACGAACCAGTTCGCCTCATGGTCCGCGGCGGGCTCCACCAGGAGCGTCGCCCCCTGCGGCGCCTGGAACCCGGCGAAGAGCTCGTCCACGGCGCTCGAGGCCGCGTCGGTGAGCATGGCCAGGTTGGTCGGATAGGTTCCCTCCACCGCCTGGCCGAGCTCCTGCGCGGCGGCGCCGGCCGTGATCACCATCCCCAGGAAAGGCGCCGCCCAGGCCGCGCGCCATGGTCCTCTCCATCGCATCATGGAATCGTCTCCACCGCCGCGCCTCCCGCGGGGGAGGACGCCGGCTCGTCGCAGACACCGACGAGATCGTACGCGTCCGCCCCCGTGATCGTCACGCGGTAGAACGCGCCCGCCTGAAGGGCGGTTCCCGCCACCCGGACGCAGCCGTCCACCTCGGGGGCCTCCCTCGCGCTCCGCCCGCGGGCGGGACGGCGGCCGGCACCCGGCTCCTCGATGAGGACCTCCAGGCTCCTGCCCACCTGCTCCCGGTTCACCGCCAGGCTGATCTCCCCCTGGCGGGCCAGCACCCGCTCCACCCTCTCCGCGGCGACCTCGGCGGGGACGGCGCCCTGGAGGCGCGCCGCCGGAGCGGAGTCCTCCGGGGAGAAGGGGAAGGCCACGAGCTTGTCGAAGCGGGCCCATTCCAGGAACGCGAGCAGCTCGCGGACATCCTCCTCGGTCTCGCCGGGGAAGCCCAGAATTACATTCGTGCGCAGAGCGATCCCCGGCACCCGCTCGCGCAGGCTGCGCACCAGGCCCTCGATGGTGGCCCGTCCGGTGTGGCGTCCCATGCGCTTGAGCACCGGGTCGGCGATGTGCTGGATGGGCATGTCGGCGTAGGGCAGGACCTTGTCCCCCCGCGCCACGGACTCGACGAGATCCTCAGTCCAGTAGAAGGGGTTGGCGTACATCAGGCGGATCCAGCGCAGGCCGTCCACGGTTCGCAGCGCCTCCAGGAGGCGGGGCAGGCTGGGAGCGCCGTAGCGGTCGATCCCGTAGGCGGTGAGGTCCTGGGCGATGAGCACCAGCTCCCTCGCGCCGTTCGCGGCCAGGGCGCGGGCCTCGCCGAGGATGTTCTCGACCGAGCGCGAGCGCTGCGGGCCCCGCAGCTGGGGAATGATGCAGAAGGTGCATCTCGCGTCGCAGCCTTCGGAGATCTTGAGATAGGGGGAGACCGGACCGGTGCTGAGGACCCGCGCCGAGGGGTCCCCATAGACGGCGTCCACATCGTCCGCGGTGGGGGCCGGAGGCGCCTTGTCCGGAGCCAGGAGGCCGTTCACCACCTCCACGATCCGGCCCACCTCCCGGGTCCCCAGGATCGCGTCCACCTCGGGCAGCTCGCGCAGGAGCTCGCCACGGTAGCGGTCGGTGAGGCAGCCGGCGATGACGAGCTTCTTGAGCCTTCCGCTCTTCTTGTGGGCGGCCACCTCCAGGATCATGTCGATCGACTCCTGGACCGCCGTCTCCAGGAAGGCGCAGGTGTTCACCACCGCCGCGTCGGCCTCGGCGAGGTCCCCCGTGGTGGTGAAGCCCGCGCGGTCCAGGCGGCCGAGCATGACCTCGGAGTCCACCTGGTTCTTGGGACAGCCCAGGGTGATGAAGGCGATGCGCGTCATGGCGTCCTACGGCTGGGTGCGGGGCGGGCCGGGATGGGTTCCCGGCCCCCGATCACTCGTGGATCTCGGCGAGAACATGCTCGAGGCGGACCTCGTCCACGAGCACTTCGCGGGCCTTGCTCCCGTCCTGGGGAGACACGACCCCCGCCTGTTCGAGCATGTCCACGAGCCGGGCCGCACGAGCATACCCCACCTTGAGCCGCCGCTGCAGGAGCGACGCGGAGGCCTGCCCCGCCGTCACCACCAGACGCGCCGCATCCTCGAAGAGGGCGTCGTCCATGATCCCTCCGGCGGCCGTCTCCGGCTCGGCCAGGGCCTCCTCGAGATCGGGGTGGGCCCGCGCCTCTCCCTGGGCGCGCCAGGCCTCCGCCAGCCGCAGGGTCTCCGTCTCCGAGACGAACGCGCCGTGCACGCGCAGCGGCGCGGCCTGGCCCGGGGGCAGGAAGAGCATGTCTCCCTTGCCCAGGAGGGACTCGGCGCCGTTCTGGTCGAGGATCGTGCGGCTGTCGGTACGGGTGGCGACCTGGAAAGCGATCCGCGCGGGGAAGTTCGCCTTGATGACGCCGGTGATGACATCCACCGAGGGCCTCTGGGTGGCGATGATGAGGTGGATGCCCACGGCGCGGGCCGTCTGGGCCAGGCGGGCGATCGGCTCCTCCACCTCCTTGCCGCTGGTGATCATGAGGTCTGCCAGCTCGTCCACGAGCACCACGACATAGGGCAGCTTCTCCTCGCCCTCGTCGAGAGGCCCCTCTTTCTCGAGCT
>CAZWKH010000192.1:0-5425 GCA_964633885.1 uncultured bacterium
ATCCGGACGAAGCGACGGCGGAAGCTGCGCGCGCCAAGCTGATGGAGCTGCAGAAGGAATACCTGATCGAACTGGGCGATGCGGTCATCGCGCAGCGCCAGGCCGACGGGTCGGTGAAGCTGCACCAGCTGATCAACACCACCGCGGCCGACACCTCCGCAAGCGGGGGGGGCGGCCATTAACACCATGACACCAAGGAGAGGCACTCCATGAAACGGCTGACGGCAACCACGGCTATCGTTATCGGGCTGGCGTTGTGTGTCGCCTCGCCCCTTCCGGCCGGACCGGGGATCGTGAACTCCGATCACGATCTGCGATCCCTCCAGGATGTGGCGGAGACGAACAACCAGGTCTGCATCTTCTGCCACACCCCCCACCGGGCGGTGGAGCAGGACCTGATCTGGAACCACACGATGGGAAGCGGCGATTACAGCTTCAGCGCCGCCGGTCCCGCCGGCGCCCCGGGAGCTTCCACCACCAACAGCGGCACCACGCTTCCCACCAGCACGGCGACCTTCGGGGCGGGGCCCACGAAGATGTGCATGAGCTGCCACGACGGCTCGGTCGCGCTGGGCTCGCTCAACAACATCGGCGACGGGGTCACGGGGACCATCGTGACCTCCCCGGTGAACCTGAACGGCCAGGTGATGCAGATCGCCTCGGCGACGGGCGGCATGGGCGGCAACCATCCGGTGGCCCTTCCCTATCCCGATCAGGCCGGCGCGACCTACAACAGCATCACCACGGGCGTGACGAGCGGGTTCGGAGGCGCGGTCGGGAGCGGCGGCTGGGCGGATGTCGCCTCGGTGACCGCGGCCGGGGTGCTCCTGCACGGCTCCGCGGCGGGGGCCTACGGCATGGAATGCACTTCCTGCCACGATCCCCACAACAACAGCGTGGCCACGACGGAGGGGGAAGCGGGCAAGTATTTCCTGCGGGTCAGCGGCGACAACAGCGCTCTCTGCCTCGCATGCCATCGCAAGTAGATCGAGGGAAGCCCAGGACAACCGTCAGGCGGCCCGCGGCCCCGTCGCGGGTACTCTCCGGCCGGGACGGGGCGCCGCGCCGGCGGCGCTCCGTCCGCGGGCTGGCATTGGGATTGGCGGCGGTCGCTCTGCTGTCCGGCGTCCCCCCGGCGCAGGCCGAGGGGGTTCGCCGGCTCAGCGGAAGCCTCGGCGTGTTCTACCGGCGAAACAGCGGCGCCGTCGAACAGGCGCGCCACGCGGACTACCTGGACCAGCGGCTGGACTTGAAGCTGGACGGGACCTTGCTGGGGCCCCGGCTCGGGAACTACTCCGTTTCCGGGGGGCTCCAGTTCCTGCGTCTCAAGGGGCCGGAGGATGCCCACAACCTCACCCGGCGCCGGCTGGGCACCCGGATCCATCTCCTCCCCCTGTCGCCGGTCACGCTCTCGGGCCATTACTCCCGCGCCTGGTCGGGGGTCGCAGGGCCCTCGGTGGACACCGGCCGGAGCCAAGCCTGGGGCGGTACCCTCAACTCCCGGCTGCTGCCGCGATCCTATTCGGCGGCGGAGGTCGACAGGCGACGGGACGAGTACACCGCCGGTCCCCAGAAGGCGACGACCTATCGGCTCGCCCATGCGCAGGGCGTCGTGCTGGGGCCGCACTCCCTCAACCTCGATTACAACTTCACCGACCGCAGGCAGAACTCGCCCCTCACCGGGCAGGATTACTCCACCCGCCGGCATGGGGGGCGCGCGGACGCCCATCTCGAACTGGGGGGGGCGGGAAAGCTCGGGGCATGGCTTCAAGTGGATCGCGAGCGGTCGCGGACCCTCTCCGGCGCGGCCGCGAGCCGGCGGCTCGAGAACACCGCCGCCAACCTGGATCTGCAGACGCCGCTCGGGTCGAGCCTGACCTGGCGGCAGAGCTATGCGGATGAGACCTACCGGTTCGATTCCTCCGGCCAGGCCAAGTCGCTGCGCTTCCAGATCGCGGAGGAGCGGCTGGAAGGGCGGAGGGCGTTTCTCTCCGGCACCGACATCCACGCCCTGCTGCGAGGGCAGTACAGCCATGTCTCAGGTCAGCAGGATCTCTGGCTGGCCACGGCGGTGGCGGAGCTGGAGCACCCACGGCCCGGCCGGTTGAGCCTGTCGCCCCAGGCGGGTATTCACTTCTTCTCCGGAGGTCTGGGCGACGGTAGCGACCTCGGTGGCCTTCTGGGCCTCACTCTGCGGTTCCGGATGGACCCCACCTGGATCGAGCTGGGCGCCCGGACCGAGAAGACCAAGGCCACGGGGCTGCGCGGGCAGCTGGACGGCGGGAGCTTCCAGGGGTTCTCGCCCCGGCAGGTGGGCGCCCAGCGGGTGAACGCGGCCCGGGCCTCGGTGCGCTCCTCTGCCGGACGGTTGTTCTGCCACGCCGACTACGAGTTCCAGCAGATCGAGAACTCGAGCCTCGGGATCGACTTCATGCTCCATTCGGTGAACGGATCGGCCTCTCTCTACGCTTCCGAGCGGCTGCGATTCGACCTGGGCGCCAACTACTCCACCACGGACAACAGCGGTGTGGACTTCGATCAGGACTACCGGTCCCTGTCCAGCACCCTGGCGGTCAACATCCGCCCGCTGGCCATGCTGGAGGTCCGCAGTCAGGGGAGCTACGGCCGGGTGCCCG
The DNA here is from genome assembly GCA_964633885.1 of uncultured bacterium. Classification (GTDB taxonomy): domain Bacteria; phylum Eisenbacteria; class RBG-16-71-46; order JABDJR01; family JABDJR01; genus CAVXKA01. Next base: position 2,637 of record CAZWKH010000192.1, read on the forward strand.
CCGGCTCGCCCGAGGCCTACTGGCTCCTCGACAACTCCCTGGCTTATCATTTCCCCCGCCTCGAGATCTCCCTGGTGCACCATGTCGAAAGGCGGGCTCCCGATCCGTCCAGGTTCGAAAGAGGCCGAACGGAGCGACTGCTTGAACTGCGCGCGACCAGAAACTTCAGCACGGTGCTCTAGACCGGCCGGGGTTCCCTGGTCGGGCATCGCCTTGGCCCTGGCGTTGCTCGCGGCCGTCCCCTCGAGAGCGCCCCTCGCCTCGTCGCCGGGGGAGGGTGCTGCGGCGATCGACGCCGCCCCAGTCTGGCCCGCCCCTCCCGATACCCCTCGCATCCGCTTCCTGGCCAGCATCTCCGACGCGGAAGACCTCGGGAAGAAGCCCTCCTTCCTCGGCCGTCTGAAGAGGATCGTGGTGGGGGAGAAGAAGCTCGGGTTCGCACGCCCGCTGGCCCTGTGGGCCGGGGCCGGAGGCGATCTCCTGGTGAGCGACCCCGAAGCAGGGGCGGTGTACGCGCTGCACCTGGAGGACAGGTCGTTCCGCGTCTTCGCCTCGGGGGGGCGGCTGGCCACGCCGGTCGGGGTGGCGCGTCTGGAGGACGGCGGCGCATGGATCGCGGACGCCGACCGCGGAGTACTGCTCCGCTACGACAAGAAGGGTAAGTTCCGCGAGGAGGTGGGGGGTGGGCGCCTGGTGCGGCCGGCGGGTCTGGGCTACGACCCCGTGCAGGACCGGCTCTATGTCGCGGACGCCCAGGGTCATCGCATCGCCGTCTTCGACGGGGGGGGTGGGTTCGTCACGGATTTCGGCCGGCGCGGCACAGGGGAGGGGGAGTTCAATTTCCCCACCGATGTGAAGGTGATGCCGGACGGCTCCCTTCTGGTCTGCGACTCCATGAACTGCCGCGTGCAGCGACTGTCCCCGGAGGGCGCGTTCCTGGGCGGGTTCGGCCGCAGGGGCGACGGGCGGGGGGATTTCGCGCGGCCGAAAAGCGTGGCCGTCGATTCCTGCGGAAACATCTATGTCGTCGACGGCCTCTACGATGTCGTCCAGATCTTCGACGGCGAAGGCCGGCTTCTGCTCGTGGTGGGAGGGAGCGGGACCGCCGACGGCCTGTTCAACCTTCCCGTGGGCATCGCCATCGACGGCGCCGACCGGATCTTCGTGGCCGACTCGGCCAACCGGCGGGTGCAGGTCTTCGAGTTCCTCGGGGAGGCGGCGCGATGAGCCGGGCGGCGCGCCGAGGCCGCGGAGTTCGCCGTGCGGCGGAGTCGCTCGCGGGGTTCGCGCCCCTGGCGCTCTGCGCGCTCCTCGCGAGCGGAGTCGGAGCCGGCCCCTGCGCGGCCGGCGGCCTTGGCGCGCCGGGCTCCAACCGCCACAACCTCTCCGCCTCCGGGCCCGGGCCGATTCACGCCGCCTCCGCAGCCGAGACGGAGCTGTGCATCTTCTGTCACACGCCGCACAACGCCAACCCGTCGTCGGAGCTCTGGAACCACGCGCCCACCTCGGCGTCCTTCACCGTGTACGGCAGCACGACGCTCCCCCCGGGCACCGTGGTGCTGGCGCCGAACGGCGCCTCCCGCCTCTGCCTGAGCTGCCACGACGGCACCATCGCCGTGGGCGCGACCCGCACCCACGGGACCGTGACCATGCTGGGCACCGACGCTCTGGGTAGGATGCCGGTCGGGTCCAGCAACCTGGGCGGGGGACTGGCCGTTCCGGATCTCTCCGATGACCACCCGGTGTCGGTGCTGCCCGTCCTCACCTCTCAGATCATCAACCCGCCCGCCGGGGATGCGGTCACGCTCGACGACCAGGGTTACCTGCAGTGCACCTCCTGTCACGATCCCCACGACGACTCCAGGGACGCCAATCCCGGCGGGCTCCGCAAGTTCCTGGTCAAGTCCAACTCGGCCGCCGCGATCTGCCAGACCTGCCACCTGAAGCAGTACTTCAACTCCATCCCCGGGATCCATGCGAGCTCCATCGCGGGCTGGAACGGCCTCGGCACGAACCCCTTCCACACCGGCTACACCACCGTGGCCACCAACGCCTGCGAGAGCTGCCATCGCGCCCACAGCGCCCCGGGCGCGAGGCGGCTGCTCAAGGGGGTGGATCCCAACAACGCGGCGCGCAAGGGCGAGGAATGGGCCTGCTCGTTCTGCCACAACGGCAATGTGGCCGTCGCCAACATCCAGACCGTGTTCCAGAGCAAGAGCTTCGTCCACCCGACCTACGCGACGACGCCCTCCGTGCACGATCCCACCGAGTCTCCGACCAACCTCACCCTGCCCCTTCCGGAGACCGCGGCGGGGACGGCCCGTCACGCGGAATGCGCGGACTGCCACAACCCCCACGCCGCGAAGTACACCTCCGCCACGGCGCCGGCGGCCGTCGGATCTCTGCGCTTCGTCTGGGGCATCGCCTCCACGGGCGGCTACCTCGCCGAGATCGCGAACCAGTACGAGATCTGCTTCAAGTGCCACTCCTCGAGCGCGAACAAGCCCCAGCCCACGGGGCTCCCCTACGGTCCCTACACCGCCCGGCAGGTCGTGCAGTTCGACGCGCGGCTCGAGTTCCAGACCGGCAACCCTTCCTTCCATCCGGTCCTCGGGCCGAGGAACAACAGCGAGGTGCCGAGCCTGCTGCCGGGCTGGAGCGCCTCGAGCGTCCTGTACTGCACCGACTGCCACAACAACAACACCGGCCGCAATGTCTCGGGCCAGACGGGCCCGCGCGGGCCCCACGGCTCGAGCTACCGGAGGACCCTTGAGCGGCGGTTCGACCTC
>CAZWKH010000193.1:0-5370 GCA_964633885.1 uncultured bacterium
GCCCCTGCGTCTCCTGGCCTACACCCTGAGCGTGGAGACCACGATTCCCGACACGGCCGGGGACGCGAGCCTGCGCGACATCCGGGGACCGGTGAAGGTTCCGCTGCGTTGGCGGTGGGGGCGGGTGCTGGCGCTGTCGGCGGGGATCGCCTTGGCCGCCGCGGTCCTGATCTTCCTGCGCCGGCGCCGGTCGCGGATGCCGGCGGAGCTTGCCCCCCTGGAGCCCGGAGTGAGCCCGGAGGAGGCGACGCTGAGCGCGTTGCGCGATCTGGAGCGTGAGGCCCTTCCCGCGCGGGGGCTCCTCAAGGAGCATTACTTCCGCCTGAGCCTGGTGCTGCGCGGCTATGTGGAGCGGCGCTTCGCCCTGCCCGCGGTGGAGTCCACCACGGAGGAGATCCGTGAGGCCTTGGAGGAGCGCCGGATCCTGGCGGCGCCCGAGCAGGCGGAAGCGCTGGCCCTCTTCGAGGAAGCGGACCTGGTCAAGTTCGCGAAGTTCAACCCGGGCCGGGAAGCGGGCGAGGCCGCCCTGCGCCGCGGGCGGGACTGGGTGGAGCGGGTCGCCCCGAGGCCTGGCCCCGGGGGAGAAGCCTGATGCGCTTCGCAAACCCGCTCTTCCTCATCGCGCTTCTTCCCCTCGCGGCGGCATGTGCCTGGGATCTGCGCCGCCGCTGGAGCCGCGCCCGCCTCGGCTACTCCGACCCCGCCGTCTTCGCGGCTCGCGGATGGCGGGCGCAGCTGGCCTCGGCGATTCCCTTCCTCTTCGCGCTGGGCGCGGTCCTCGCCGTGCTCGCCCTGGCCCGCCCGCAGACCGGCGCGGCGCGGATCGAGGTGAAGAGCGAGGGGATCGACATCATGCTGGTGCTGGACATCTCGGGCAGCATGCGCGCCGACGACCTGAAGCCGCAGAACCGCCTCACCGTGGCCAAGCGCGTGGCCCAGGAGTTCGTGAAGGGGCGCGAGGGAGACCGCATCGGGCTGGTCATCTTCTCGGGAGGGGCCTACACCCAGTGCCCGCTCACCCTCGACCACGGCATCCTGCAGCAGCTCCTGGGCGAGGTGGACTTCGGGCAGGTGCCGGACGGGACGGCCATCGGCATGGCCCTGGCCACCGCGACCAACCGGCTGCGCGGGGCGAAGGGCAAGAGCAAGGTGGCGATCCTGCTCACCGACGGGAAGAACAACCAGGGAGAGATCGATCCCATCACGGCCGCCGAGGCGGCGCGAACTTTGGGGGTGCGGGTCTACACCATCGGCGCCGGAACGGACGGCCCCGCGCGCATCCCGGTGGACGACCCCATCTTCGGCCGCCGCTATGTGACCGTGGACGCCGGTGTGGACGAGACGGCGCTCAGGGAGATCGCGCGGCTCACCGGCGGGAAGTATTTCCGCGCCACCAGTGCGCGGGCTCTGGAGGAGATCTACAGGGAGATCGACGGCCTGGAGAAGAGCGAGGCCGAGACCTTCGAGTATGTCCAGTACGACGAGAAGGGCCCGCTCCTGGCCCTGGCCGCCGCGCTGGCCCTGGGCCTGGCGATCCTTCTCGCCGAAACCGCGGGCAGCCGCATCCCCTAGGAGACGAGAGATGCTCTTCGGCGATCCGCGCTGGCTCCAGCTTCTCTGGATGGTCCCCGCCCTGGCTCTTCTCGGGGTTGCGGCGGCCTGGCTGCGCCGCCGCCGGCTGCGCGCATGGGCCGAGGAGGCGCTGTGGGGGCGCATCGTGCCGGGACGGTCGGGAGTGCTGCGGGGCGTGAAGCTCACCCTGTTCCTCCTGGCCATCGCCTTGCTGAGCGTGGCCGCGGCCCGTCCCCAGGTGGGGGCCAGCCTGGTGCAGGTGGAGCGGCGCGGCATCGATGTGGTCCTGCTCCTGGATGTGAGCCTCAGCATGGAGGCCACCGATGTGGTGCCGAACCGCCTGGAGCGCTCCAAGCAGGAGATCCGCGAGCTCTTGGACGGCCTGCGCGGGGACCGCGTGGCCATCGTGATCTTCTCCGGGTCCTCCTTCACCCTCTGCCCCCTCACCCTGGACATGGCGGCGGCGAACCTCTTCCTGGATGCGGTGGCGGCGGATGTGTTGCCGGATCCGGGGACGAACCTGGAGGAGGCTTTGCGCGGCGCGCGCAATGCGCTGGAGGCGGAGCTCCTGGGCACCCGCGGGCGGGCGGTGGTCCTCTTCACCGACGGCGAGAGCCACCTGGGGGATGTGGAGGCGGCGGCGCGCCTGCTGGAGGGGGACGGCATCCCGGTTCTGGCGGTGGGGGTGGGCACGCCCAACGGCGAGCCGATCCCGCTTCGGGATGTGGATGGGAATCGGACGGGGTACAAGAAGGACAGGAGCGGGCAGGTGGTGCTGAGCAGCCTCGACGAGGCGGTTCTGCGCGGCATCGCGGAAACCACCGGGGGCCGGTACTATCCGGCTACGCTGCAGGGGCATGAGGTGGGCGAGATGCTCCGCTTCCTGGGCAAGCTGGAGCGGGGCGAGCTGGGGGGGACCCAGCGGCGGCGCGTCGAGGAGCGGTTCCAGGTGCCGGCCGCACTGGCCGTGGTGCTGCTGCTCCTGGCCACGCTCATGCCCGAAGCCCGGCGCGAGCGTGGGGAGCGCGAGACGGCCGGCGGGAACAGGAGGGAGACGGCATGACGACACAGCCGGTGACGGGCCTCGCCGCTCTGCTGCTCCTTTCCGGCTGGAGCCTGCTTGCCCCCTTCCTGCAACCCGACGCGCACCAGGGGCGGGAGGGCCTGCGCAGCTACGACCGGTCCGCCTACGCCGACGCCGTGGAGCGGTTCGCCCGCGCGCGGGAGGCCCGCCCCGACGGACGCTACGACTTCGACCTTGGTGCGGCGGCCTACCGGGCGGGGGATTTCCCCATCGCCGGAGAGGCCTTCGGGGCTGCAAGGCGATCGCCGGATCTCCCCTCCGGACGGGCCGACTTCAACCTGGGCAATGCCCGCTACAAGGTGGGAGACCTGGAGGGAGCCCTCGCCGCCTATCGCGCCGCCCTGCGGGCCGATCCCTCCGACGAGGACGCCCGCGCCAATTTCGAGCTGGCGCTGCGCAAGCTGGAGGCCGCCCGGCAGGAGCAGAACCAGAGCGAGGGGCAGAAGCAGGACCGCGAGTCGAAGCCCCGCAGCGACGACTCCCAGAGGGCCCGTGAGGACCCGGATTCGACCCGGGCCCGCGAGGGGGACCGCCGCGAGGAGGAGCAGCAGCCGCAGGACCAGGCACAGTCGCGTGAGGACGGGTCGCAACAGGAAGCAGGAGAGCAGAGCCGCCCGCCGGCAGAGCCCGAGCGGCTCCTGAGCCCCGAACAGGCGGCGCAGCTCCTCGACCAGGTGGCGCCGGAGGAGCGCGAGCTCCTGGAGGCGCGGCTCAAGGCGGCGCGGCGGCGGCCGGCGGAGAAGGACTGGTGATGCGGCGCGTTGGCGGCCTTCCCCGCCCGAGGCTCGCCGGCCTCGGGGCGCTGCCTCTGGCGGCGCTCTTGCTCTTCGGCGCGGCCCCCGCCATGGCCCTCGAGGTCACCGCCCGGCTCGAGACCGACCAGGCGCGGGTGGGGGATCGCGTGCTCCTGAGCGTGAGCGTGACGGGGGGCCTCCAGAACCTCCCCGAGCCGACCCTTCCCGACCTGGATGCGGATTTCGAAGTGCTTCAGCGAGGCAACTCCCGCAGCTTTTCCTTCATCAACGGGCGGATGAACAACTCGCTCACCCTCAACTACCTGCTGGTGCCGAGGCGGGAGGGGACCTTCACCATCGCGCCGATCACGGTCGCCACCAAGGACGAGGAGGTGACGGCGGAGCCGGTCAAGCTGACCGTCTCCGGCGCCGCTCCCGCCCCGGCGCCGCCAAGCGGGTCGGGAGAGGAGAACCTGGGCAAGGGCAACGAGGAGATCTTCGTGCGGGCCACCGTGGACGAGACGGCGCCCCATGTCTACGAGCAGGTCACCTACAGGGTCAAGTTCTACACGCGGCTCAACCCTCTCGAGTATCCGGACTTCAAGGCTCCCACCACCCAGGGGCTTTGGCGCGAAGACCTGCCCCCCCGCGAGATCGCCCTCGAGACCGTCAAGGGGAAGCGGTACCGCGTCTTCGAGAAGGACATCGCGGTCTTTCCCACCGCGCCGGGGAAACTCACCATCGGCGCGTCCGAGATCTCCTGCCTGGTGGAAGTCCCCACCCGCGGCGAGGATCCCTTCTCCCTGCTTTTCCGGGGTGTGGATGGGCGCCGCGTGACCCTGCGCACGGACCCCATCCTCCTCGAGGTGCAGCCCCTTCCCGCGGGTGCCCCGGCCTCCTTCCGGGGCGGGGTGGGGGAATACACGGTCAGCGCTTCGCTGGACCGCACCGAGGCCTCGCAGAACGAACCCATCACCCTGACCGTGAAGGTGACCGGAGAGGGACACATCCGCTCCTTCGGCGAGATCGAGATGCCCCCTCTCCCGGACTTCCGCGTCTACCCTTCCCAGGCGAACGAGGAGATCCTGCGCCAGGGGAGCCGCATCGCCGGAACCCTCACGAGGCAATTCGTCCTGGTCCCCTTGAGCGCCGGGCGCAAGGAGATTCCCTCCATCCCTCTCTCTGCCTTCTCGCCGCGCAACGGCCGCTACCAGACGCTGGACACCCGCGCGATGCCGGTCACGGTGCGCGCGGGGGCGCCCGGGGTTCCCGGCGCCTCGGCGGGGCCGCGCGGAGACATCGAGCTGGTGGGGCGGGACATCCGCTTCATCGAGACCGCCGTCCCGGACTTCATGGGTCTCGGTGGGACCTGGGCTCGGGCGCGGGCCTGGCTTCTGTTCCTGCCGGTTCCGCTTCTCGGCTACGCCGCCATGGCCTGGTGGGAGAGGCGCCGCGAACGCCTGGGGCGGGATGTCGCACTGCGCCGCCGGCTCCGCGCCGCCCGCGCCGCGCGCAGGGCGCTCAAGGACGCGGGCGGCATGGCCGCGGGGGCGGATCGCGCAGCGGCGGCGGCGGTGGCCCTGCGCGGCTATATCGCCGATCGCTTCAACCTGCCGCAGGCGGGCCTGCTCGCCGAGGACGCGGCGCAGGCCCTGCGGGGGATGGGGATGGATCCCACGGAACTGCTGGCCTTCCTGGATCGTTGCGACGCCGCGCGCTACGCCCCGGGCGTTGCTACGCAGGGGGTCGGGGACCGGCTGGCCGAGGCATCCCGCTGGGTCGACCTCCTGGAGCGCAAGCGATGAGGGCGCCGCGCGTGGCCCACCGGATTCTCGCCGGGCTCTTCACGGCCGCGGCTCTGCTCGCGGGTTCCGCCGCCGCACCGCTCGCCGCCCCGGGCGGCGCGACCGAGGCCTTCCTGGAGGGGAACCGCCTCTACCAGGAGGGCGGCTTCACCGGCGCGATCCAGGCCTACGAGAG
>CAZWKH010000194.1:0-5305 GCA_964633885.1 uncultured bacterium
GAGCTGCATCCGATGGGCGAGCTCGACAAGGTGAACCTCCACGACACCTGCTTCAAGTGCCACGACGGCAACCGCTGCAAGGACTGCCACGGGCGCAGCTCCGACCGGCTCTTCCAGCACGCCGACACCGGCTGGCCTCTCCGGTCCTACCATGCGAAATTGCACTGCAAGGAATGCCACGGGGCATCCGGGCCGATCCGCAAGCTCGACAACCGGTGCAGCGCGTGCCATCCCGGCGGGTGGAACGCGAAGAGCTTCGACCACCGCATCACCGGAGTGATCCTGGACGAGGTGCACGCGGAAGTGGACTGCGAAACCTGCCACCCCGGGGGACCGGGAGCCGAGGTGTCCTGCGAGGCATGCCACGACGACGGCCGGAGCTACTCCAAGGCCAAGGGGTTCGGGGCGAACTGACGGGTCAGCGGGCGCGCGCGTCCGCCTCGTCGAGGAACTCCGACCGGAGGGCGTCGAGGCGGGCTTGGCCCTGCCGGCGGGTCTCCTCGAAGGGGATTCGCGCGTCCACGGGCAGCACGGCTTCGAAGTAGTACTTGATCTTCGGCTCGGTTCCGCTCGGTCGCAATAGAACGCGGGAGCCCCCCTCGAGGTCGTAGACCAGCACATTGCTCGAGGGAAGGTCCACCTTGGTGCGTGCGCCGCCGGCGATCTCCAGGGCCTCCCCCGAGCGCAGATCCGTGATGCGGAGGACGCGCGCCCGCCCGATCGCCTCCGGCGGACGGCTCCGGAAGGCCTCCATGATGCGCGCGATGGCCCCCGCCCCCTCCGTTCCCGGCAGGGTCACGCTCATCTGCCCGCTCACATAGAGATCGAACCGCCGGTAGATCTCCTCGAGGTAGTCGAGCACGGTCCGGCCCCGGGCGCGGCAGAAGGCGGCAAGGTCGGCGAAGACCAGCGCGGCCCCGATTCCATCCTTGTCCCTGACCAGCTCTCCCACCGAGTAGCCCAGCGCCTCCTCGAAGCCGAAGACGAACCGCCACCCGTGACTGGCCCGCAATTCCATGGCCTTGTTCGCGATCCACTTGAACCCGGTGAGCGTCTCCGCGTAGTGGACCCCCAGCTCGCCGGCCATCCGGCGCAGGAGGCTCGAGGAGACGATCGTGGTGATGACGATCGATTCCTCCTCCCGCCGCGGTCCCTCCGTGAGCAGGTAGTAGGCCAGAAGAACGCCGATCTCGTTCCCGGTCAAGGGCCGATACTCCCCGGCGGGGTCGCGCAGGATCACCGCGAGCCGGTCGGCATCCGGGTCATTGGCGAGCACCAGATCGGCGGCTTCGCCGCGGGCCAGGGCCAGGGCCAGGTCCATGGCACCCTTCTCCTCGGGGTTCGGAAAGGACACCGTGGGAAACTCCCCGTCCGGCTCGGCTTGCTCCGGCACCACTTGCAGCCTGTCGAATCCGGCCGCCGCGAAGGCCCGGCGCACCCAGGCCCCTCCCACGCCGTGGAGCGGCGTGTACACGATGGAGAGATCGGCCGGGGCCTCGGGGTGACGGCGCAGGGCGAGCACGCCGGCGAGGTAGTCCTCCCCCACCGCCCGGGGGATCTCGCGCCACAGACCCCGGGCGCGGGCCTCGCGCTTCTCGAGGAGGGGGATCCCGCGGATCGAGGGCACGGCGTCGATGGCCGCGCTGATCCCGGCATCGTGGGGAGGAATGATCTGCGCTCCGTTGTCCCAGTAGACCTTGTACCCGTTGTCCGCGGGCGGGTTGTGGCTCGCGGTGACCATGACGCCTGCGGCGGCACCCAGCACCTCTACCGCCCGGGCGGCCAGGGGCGTGGGTACCACATCCGCAAAGCAGTAAGCCGGTATGCCCGCACCGGCCAGGACCGCGGCCGCGTCCTCGGCGAACTCGCGGGACATGCGCCGCCCATCCCGCCCGACCACCACGCCTCGCACCGCCGCGTCCGGCACCCGGGCCAGCAGGTAACGGGCGAGGCCGGCTGTGACGCGACGGACCACCGCCCGATTCATCCGGCCGGGGCCGGCGCCGAGCACGCCCCTCAGGCCTGCAGTGCCGAACTCGAGCCGCGCGCCGAAGCGTTCCCGGAGCTCCTCCCAGGCCTCCCGCGACAGGAGGTCCTCGAGCTCACCGCGGGTGGCCGGATCGGGATCCTCGACGATCCAGGCTCGGATCCGTTCGATGAGCTCCAGCTGGTCCATTTCAGTTCCCACCCTAGGATGGCTGCCCGGCCGCCGCGGGGCCCTGGCCGACGAGCTGACGCGGAGCGAACCCGAGCCGCTCGGCCAGCTCACGCAAGGTCGCATCGGGGACGGCCGCGGCTCCCGGGCCCAGACCACGGCGAATCGCGCAGGTGTACCAGACATTCTGTGCTTCCCAGAGATCGGGAGGCGGATCGAGCAAGGCCGCGACCCGGAGCATGCCCAGGAGTTCGTCCGCCGCACTCCCCGTGGGCTGGCGGCAGAAGGCCCGGGTCTCCCGAAGGAGTCGCACGCTCAGGACCTCCGAGAAGCGGCGGTCGCCGCGGGCCAGTCCAAGGGTCCGGAAGCGCACGAGGCGCTCCGCCCACCCGGCCGCGCCGCTCCCCGTCCCCGGGGGCGAGAGCATCTCTGCGAGAAGCTCCTCCTGCCAGACGATCTCGAGCACCCGCGCGAGAGCCCGGGGAGGACGGATGCGCCGGGCCTCCAAGAAGCGCACGACCGGATCCCGGGTGTCCAGGAGCGTGCGCAGCCGCAGCACGGTCTTCTTCTCCAGGCGCTGGAGAAACCGGTCGGACAGGAGCTGGGCGGCTTCCGACCCCAACTGCTCCACGGGGACCTCGATGTGGTCCTCCACATCCAGGCCCGCCGCGCGCATCCACGGGGGCGGAGCAAGGATGCGCTGGAAGCGGACGGCCAGGCGGGGGGTGGCGTCCATGAGAACCTCGTAGTGGAAGCCGCTCTTCACCGCGGTGCGCCGGTGCGTCAGCTCGACGGCCCCCTCGTCGCGGACCTCGCTGGGAAGGACCGTCACCGCAAAGGCGGGCGGGCTGGGAACCTCGCCCCGGCCCAGACCCAGCCGGCGCGCCAGCACCGATTCCGCCGCCACCTGGGCCGCTCCCACACGCGAGCCGCTCACGAGTTCGTCGAAGAGCTCCGCGCCCGTGCGGGACGGCTCGCCGTTGGTGCGCGCGCCGGCCAGGATGGTCCGGAACTCGGCGTCCAGGGCGGCAGGAACATCCGCGCCGCCCAGCTCCCGCGCCCTCGCCGCGTAGCGCAGGACCTGGAGCGTCTCGATCCCGGCCAGGTCGGCGAAGAACCAGCCGCAGGAAGTGAACATGAGGAGCGCGTGCCGCTCCATCTCCAGGAGCCGCCACACTTCGCTCGCGTCGGGCGACCCGGGGCACTGCACTTCCAGGAATGCCGCGCGGCGCTCCGGCGCGGGGTCGAGAAGCACCTCCACATAGGCGTCCCGCGCCTCCCAGGGGTCCCGGAAAAGCCGGCCACCCCGCTCCTCGAACACGCGGGCAAGACCACGGCGCAGCGCGCCGAAGGCATCGAAGAGAGGCGCGCGCCATTTCTGGTTCCAGCCCGCCTGCGCCCCCGTCGAGCACCCGCAGTCCGCGCGCCACCGCTCGACGCCGTGGGCGCAGCTCCAGGAGCCGCGTTCGAGAACCTCCGCCTCCCAGAGGGGATGGTAGGTGTCCAGGAAGCTCGCGTAGTTGGTGAGCGTGATTCCGGGATGCTCCTGGACCCGGCCCAGCGCGTAGGCCAGCGCCATCTCCCCAAAGCGATGGTGATGGCCGTAGGTCTCCCCGTCCGTGGCGATGTTGAGAAGCGGCGCGTCCGGCTTGCGGGAGAGCGCCGCGTCGATCAGCCGGGACGCGAAGCGGCCGCCGTCCTCGAGAAGCCGCTCGAACGCCACTTGCCGGGCGATGCCGCCGTCGTAGAAGAAGAGGGCGATGTCGCGCCCCCCGGGGGTGCGGTAGCGGTAGCCGCGTCCCAGGTCGTCCACACCGACCTCGCGCCGCCAGGGCGCGTCCGCGGAGGCGCGCACCGCGGTGAGCTGCCAGGGAGCGAGCACCGTAAACTGCACGCCGGCCTCGGCGAGGACATCGAGGCTCTCCGGGTCCGCGGCGGTCTCCGGGAGCCACATTCCCTCCGCGGCGCGACCGAAGGTGTGGCGGAAGTGGGCGAGGCCCCACCGCACCTGGGTGCGCTTGTCGCGCCGGTCCAGGAGCGGCAGGATGGCGTGGTTGTAGGCCTGCGCGAGGGCGTTGCCGTGCCCGAGACGGAGCCGCGCGTTCCGGTCCGCGTCGACCAGAGCGGTCAGCGTCGTCTCCCCGTGCCGCGACATCCAGTCCAGGAGCGTGGGACCGAAATTGAACGAGAGGTGCTCGTAGTTGTCGACGATGCGCTCGATGCGCTTCCCGCCGTCCAGGACCCGCGCCGCGCGATTCGGGGCGTAGCATTCGCGCAGGACCCGCGCGTTCCAATCGTGGAAGGGCCGCGCCGAGGGCTCCGCGTCGACCCGTTCCGTCCAGGGGTTCTCCCGCGGCGGCTGGTAGAAATGTCCGTGAAGCACCAGGTATCGCACGCGGACATTCTACGCGGAGAACGGGGCAAAGAAAAAGGCCCGGATCCACTGGGGATCCGGGCCTTGGCTCACACGCGGGCCATGCGGCCCGCAACAGAAAGCCCGGCGGCGTGCTACTCTCCCACACCCTCGCAGGTGCAGTACCATCGCCGCTGAGGTGCTTAACTTCCGTGTTCGGAATGGGAACGGGTGTAGCCACCTCGCCATAGCCACCGGACAAAAACAGGTTCGAACGGCGCGGGAGCGCGAGCCTCGTGCCGCTGCGGTCAGCGGCCGTCAGCGACCCGTCTCCGCCTCGCCTCGAACCATGAAGAAATGACAACCGAAGACGCGAATCGAGTTTGCCGATTTGACCAGGCACTAAGAAGTAAACCGGTCAAGCCGCACGGCTTATTAGTACGGATCGGCTGAATGCCTTACGGCACTTACACCTTCCGCCTATCAACCTCGTAGTCTACAAGGAGCCTTTAGGTACCTTACGGTACGGGAGGTCTCATCTTGAGGCCGGCTTCCCGCTTAGATGCTTTCAGCGGTTATCCGAACCGAACATAGCTACCGAGCGCTACCCCTGGCGGGATAACTCGTACACTAGAGGTTCGTCCGTCCCGGTCCTCTCGTACTAAGGACAGACCCTCTCAAACCTCCTCCGCCCACGTTGGATAGGGACCGAACTGTCTCGCGACGTTCTAAACCCAGCTCACGTACCGCTTTAACCGGCGAACAGCCGGACCCTTGGGACCTTCTCCAGCCCCAGG
>CAZWKH010000195.1:0-5197 GCA_964633885.1 uncultured bacterium
TTCCCGAGCGCGGCCGGAGCCGCGGCCCGGCCCATCGCTCCGGCCAGCACGATCACGGTCAAGATGTAGGGGAGCATCCAGAAGAGTTGAGGGGGGACATTCACGACGCCGCGCAGGATCTGCATCTTGATCTGCAAGGCGTCGGCGAAGCCGAAGAGGAGGGAGGCGAGATAGGACCCGACCGGCGTCCACCTCCCGAAGATGTTGGCGGCCAGGGCGATGAATCCGCGCCCGCTGGTCATGCCCTCGGTGAAGCTTCCCACCTGCTCGAGCGACAGGTTGGCGCCGGCCAGCCCCGCCAGCGCCCCGCTCAGGAGCACCGCCCCGTAGCGGCCCCGCGCCACGCCCACCCCCACCGTGTCCGCCGCGCGTGGGTGCTCTCCGAGCGCCCGGAGACGCAGTCCCCAGGTCGTGCGGAACATCGCCCAATGCGCCGTCGCGGCGATCGCCACCGTGGCGTAAACGAGCGGTGTGTGGCTCAGGAAGATGCCGCTCACCCAGCGCCAGACCACGGCCGGCAACCCCTCGGTAGGGCCCTCCGCGCGGAAGAGGGGAGCCAGGGTCGCCGCTGCGTCCGTAGTGCCGGGATGGCCGTACACCACCTCCATCAGGAAACCGGTGAGTCCCAGCGCGAGAATGTTGACGGCGGTGCCGGAGACCACCTGGTCGGCGCGGAGCGTGATCGACGCGAAGCCGTGCAGTCCGGCGAAGAGCATCCCCGCGGCCACCGCGGCCAGCACGCCGGCCCCGGTGCTGCCGGTGGCCAGCGCGACCGCCACCCCGGCGAAGGCGCCCACCAGCATCATCCCCTCGAGCGCGATGTTCACCACCCCCGCGCGCTCGCAGATCGTGCCGCCGATCGCGGCCAGGGCCAGCGGCGTGGCCATGCGGATGGCGGAGGCGATCAGGTCGGGGGTGAGGATCTGGTCAAGCACCTTGCGGCACCCCCCGGCGCCGGTGCCGGATCGCGCGGCGCAGGATCGACTCGGCCCCCACCACGAAGATGACCACCGCCTGCAGGATGAGCACGAGCTTCTGGGGAACATCCGCCTCGAGCTGCATCGTCCCCGCGCCCGCCGAGAGCGCGCCGAAGAGCAGCGCGCTGGCGAGGACGCCGAGCGGATTGTTCCTGGCCAGGAGCGCCACCGCGATTCCCGTGAATCCGAAGCCGGAGGAGGACTGGTCGAAGAGCCGTCCGTGAACTCCCATCACCTCCACCGCTCCGGCGAGCCCGGCCAGTCCGCCCGAGATGCAGAGCGACCTCACCGTGGTGGATCGCACCGAGATTCCGGAGGTCTCCGCGGCGAGGGGATTGAAACCCACCGCGCGCGCCTCGAACCCGAGCACGGTGCGCTTGAGCACCCACCAGGTCGCCACCGCCGCCGCCAGGGCCACCAGGATTCCGAGGTGGGCCCGGCTCGCCGGGAGGAAGGGGAAGGCGTCCGAGATCCGGGGGAGGGTGGACTCGGGAGGGAGGGCCGCCGTCTGCGGGATCTGGCCCGGCGCCTTCAAGGGGCCGGTGACGAGCCACGACACGAGGTAGCGCCCGATGTAGGAGAACATCATGGTGGTGATGACCTCGTGGGCGCCGACGCGAGCCTTGAGCACCGCCGGCAAGTAGGCCCAGGCCGCGCCGGCCAGCGCCGCCCCGGCGAGCAGGCAGGGCGCGTTGATCCACCAGGGGAGTCCCGCCATCGCGATGCCCAGCGAGGCGGCGGCGAGGCCGCCCAGGAAGAGCTGCCCCTCGGCCCCGATGTTGAACAACCCGGCCCGGAAGCCGTACGCCACGGCGAGACCGGTGAGGATGAGCGGCGTGGCCCGCATGAGGGTCTCGCCGATCTGGCGGGCCCCGCCGAAGGCGCCGTTGAAGAGCGCAGCGAAGGCGAGACCGGGATCGCGCCCCGAGGCGAGGACGAAGATCGACCCGATCCCCACGGCGAGGACGACCGAGCCGAGCGGGACCCCTGCTCCTTCCAGGAGGGCGATCCAGCGGCGGCCTCCCATCCGGGCGGCGCGATCCCCGGTCACGCCCCGGCCTCCCCGGGCGAGGCGCCGCCGCCGGTCATGGCCAGGCCCAGTGTCTCCGCGGTCACGGAGCCGCCTGCGTATTCCTCGACGATCCTCCCCTCGTAGAGGACGAGGATCCGGTCGGCCAGGGCCAGCACCTCTTCGAGCTCGAGGCTCACTAGGAAGACGGCTCGCCCCGCGTCGCGCTCGGCGAGGATGCGCCCATGCACGAACTCGATGGCTCCCACATCCAGGCCGCGCGTGGGCTGGGCCGCGACCAGGAGCTTCGGCTCGCGCCCCAGCTCCCGCGCCAGCACGAGCTTCTGCTGGTTGCCTCCGGAGAGGCTGGCGGCGGGGATCCCCGCCGAGGGGGCGCGGATGGTGTACTCGCGGATCCGCCGCTCCGCGTTCGCCGCAATCGCGGCGGGGTGCGTCAGGCCGTGTTCCGCGAAGGGCGGGCGCCGGTGGTCGCCCAGGATCAGGTTCTCCGCGAGATCGAACTCGAGCACCAGTCCGCGGCGGTGACGGTCCTCGGGCACATGGGAGACGCCCGCGGCGATGGCGGCGCCGGCGCCGCCGTGCGTGAGATCGCGACCGAGGAGGCGGACGCCGCCCGACGCCGCCGCGCGCAGGCCCACGATGGCCTCGACCAGCTCCCGCTGCCCGTTCCCGTCCACCCCCGCCAGAGCGACGATTTCGCCGCCGCGCACGGTGAAGGACACGCCGCGCACCGCGTCGAGCCCGCGATCGTCGAGGACCTTCAAGTCCGTCACCGCGAGCACGGGCTCGGCCGGGCGTCCGGGCGTCCTCTCGACGCGCAACACCACCTCGCGCCCCACCATCATCCGCGCCAGCCCCGCCCCGTCCGTCTCGGCCGGCCGGCACGCGCCCACCACCCTTCCGTCGCGCATCACCATGACCCGGTCCGCGCTGGCGAGCACTTCCTCCAGCTTGTGGGTGATGAACAGGGCCGCCAGGCCCCCCGCGACGAGGGAGCGGATGACCCCGAACAGTTCCCGCACCTCCTGCGGGGTGAGAACCGCGGTCGGCTCATCGAGGATGAGAATGCGGGCCCCCTGATAGAGGGCCTTCAAGATCTCGACGCGCTGCTGCATGCCCACGGAGAGATCGCGGATGCGGGCCTCGGGGTCCACCCGGAGCCCGTAGCGCTCGGAGAGCTCCGCCACCCGCTTGCGGGCGGCCCGGAAGTCGATGACCCCGGCCCGCGCGGGCTCACGGCCCAGGATGACATTCTCGGCGACGGTGAGGGGCTCCACGAGCATGAAGTGCTGGTGGACCATGCCGATGCCCAGAGCGATGGCCTGCCTCGGGGAGCGGATCCGGACCGGCCGGCCGTCCACCCGGATCTCCCCGGAGTCCGGCGCCAGGAGTCCGTAGGCGACATTCATCAGCGTGCTCTTGCCGGCGCCGTTCTCGCCCAGGAGGGCCATGATCTCGCCCCGCTCCAGGCTCAGGCACACGCGGTCGTTGGCGAGCACTCCCGGAAAGGCTTTGGTGATGTCTCGAAGCTCCAGGATGGGCATCGCGTCTCCCGCCCGAATCCCCGCCCCGCCTCTACGACCTCGAGTCGGGCACGACCACCGCGCCGCTCACGATGTCGGCGGAGACCTTGGCCACCGCGTCCTTGATCTCCTGCGGAACCCTTGCTTCGAAGTCGTGATAAGGAGCCAGCCCCACCGCCTCGTCCTGGATGCCATAGAAGCGGCTGTGCCCGCCGCTCCAGGTCCCGTCCACCACCGACTTCACCGTGTTGTACACGGCCACATCGAGGCGCTTGATCGCGGAGGTGAGCATGACATCGCCCGATCCCGTCACCGTCTCGTACTGGTCCGCGTCCACACCGATGAACAGTGCGCCGCGCTCCTGGCAGGCCTTGATCGTGCCCAGACCGGATTGCCCGGCGGCGGCGAAGATGATGTCCGCCTTCTGGTCGATGAGGGAGAGGCCGATCTCCTTGCCTTTGGCCATATCGTCGAACTTGCCCGCGTAGAGGACGAGCACCCGGGTCTCGGGATCCACCGACTTCACTCCGGCCACGAACCCCACCTCGTAGCGCTCTACGGGAGGAATGTCCATGCCCCCGACGAATCCCACGACCTTCTCCGGGTTGAGCCGGGGATCGAAGTTGGAGCGCGTGGCGAGCCCGGCCAGGACCCCCGCGAGGTAGCCCGCCTCCTGTTCCTTGAAGAGGATGCCCACCACATTGGATGGGGGGCTCTCGAAGTACTCGTCGATGGCGCCGAAGCGGGTGTCCGGGTAGTTGGGCGCCTCCCTGGCCAGGGCATCCTGCATGAGGAACCCCACCGTGAAGATCGGGCTGTAGCCGGCGTGGGCGAGCTGGTCGATGTTGGAGGCGTAGTCCGCGATCTCGCGGGACTCGAGCACCTTGATCTGGACCCCGAACTCGGCCTGCGCCTGCTGGAGGCCGGCATAGGAGAGGTCGTTGAAGGAACGGTCCCCGAGCCCCCCGACATCCGTGACCATGGCGGCCTTCACCGTTCCCGGCTTCGCCGCGGCAGCGGTCCTCCCATCCGTCTCCGCCTTCTTCGCGCAGCCCGCGATCAGCGCGGTTGCAAGCGCCATGGCCAGGAGCTTGCTCAGAATGTGCCGGAGTCTCTCGTCCACGGGTGTCTCCTCCTCGATCCCGAATGCCGCCTGAACCTTCATACTGCCCGGCTTCCCCGGCCCGGTCCATAGAGAATGTCGGTCTTGCTTCGGTGCGCGCCCCCCAGGCATACTCCGGCCGGGCGCGCGCGCCCGGGAGGTACACATGCGGTGGAGAATGTCGGTGCTTGCCGTGGTCCTCTTCCTGCCGATGGCGGCGGGGTGCGGTGACGACGATCCCGCCGGACCCGATGCGGAGGAGATCACGGGGGCGTGGCAGGCGACCAAGGTCGAGTACACGACTCCGGGTGGGAATCCGGTGGTGGACCTCATCGCCCTCGGAGGATCGGCGTCTCTCCTCCTCGACCCGGACGGATCCCTGGCCTACACGGTCACGCCGGCCGGTGCCGTGCCCACGGTCACCGAGGGAGTCTGGGAGTTGGAGGGCGACATCATGACCGTGACCGCCGACGGGGTGCCCTTCTCCTGGCAGTTGGAGGTAGAGTGCGCCGGCGATGAGTGCGCCCTGCGGGGGGCGGATGTTGAGTTCGTCCTCTACGGCGAC
>CAZWKH010000196.1:0-5190 GCA_964633885.1 uncultured bacterium
TTACGCGTAGATCTTGGCGACGACGCCGGCGCCCACGGTGCGGCCGCCCTCGCGGATCGCGAACCGCAGACCCTCTTCCATCGCGATCGGCGTGATCAGCTCCACCTGCATCTTCACGTTGTCCCCGGGCATCACCATCTCCCGTCCCTCAGGCAGCGTCGCCACCCCGGTCACATCCGTCGTCCGGAAGTAAAACTGCGGCCGGTACCCGTCGAAAAACGGCTTGTGACGACCCCCCTCCTCCTTCGTCAGCACGTACACCTCGCCCTCAAACTTCGTGTGCGGCGTCACCGACTTCGGCGCCGCCACCACCATCCCCCGCTCCAAACGGTCCTTGTCCACCCCGCGCAGCAACAACCCAATGTTGTCCCCAGCCTGCGCGTCGTCCAGGATCTTCCGGAACATCTCCACCCCAGTCACCACCGTCTCCATCGTCTCCCGGATCCCGACGATCTCCACCTTCTCCCCTACCTTGATCTTCCCCCGCTCCACTCGCCCCGTACCCACCGTCCCCCGCCCCGTGATCGAAAATACGTCCTCCACAGGCATCAGGAACGGCTTGTCCACCTCACGCTTCGGCGTCGGTACATAGTTGTCCACCGCCTCGATCAGCTCCCAAATGCTCTTCGTCCACTCCCCGTCCTCAGGACTCTCCAACGCCTTCAACGCGCTCCCACGAATCACCGGCAGCTCGTCCCCAGGGAACTCGTACTTCGTCAACAGCTCCCGCACCTCCAACTCCACCAGCTCCAGCAACTCCGGGTCGTCCACCATGTCCACCTTGTTCAGGTACACCACGATGTACGGCACGTTCACCTGCCGCGCCAGCAACACGTGCTCCCGCGTCTGCGGCATCGGCCCGTCCGCCGCGCTCACCACCAAGATCGCCCCGTCCATCTGCGCAGCGCCCGTGATCATGTTCTTGATGTAGTCCGCGTGCCCCGGACAGTCCACATGCGCGTAGTGCCGCTTCTCCGACTGGTACTCCACGTGCGCCGTCGCTATCGTGATCCCCCGCGCCTTCTCCTCCGGCGCCTTGTCGATCTGGTCGAACGGCACAAACTCCGCCAACCCCTTCCGCGACAACACCTCCGTGATCGCCGCCGTCAGCGTCGTCTTCCCGTGATCCACATGCCCAATCGTCCCCACGTTCACGTGCGGCTTCGTCCGCTCAAACTTCTGCTTGCTCATCCTTTACCTTCCTCCGGACCGACGCGCGGCTGCGAGGCCGCGGCTTCCTCGCCTAGGCAACGCCCCTGATCTTGGCCACGAGCTCGGACTCCAGGCTCTCCGGGAGCGCCTCGTAGCGGGAAAACTGCATGCTGAACACGCCGCGCCCCTGGGTGATGGAACGCAGCCGATTGACGTAGCCGAACATCTCCGCCAGCGGAACCGATGCCGCGACCACGCGGGCGTCGGCGCGCTGGATCATGCCGCCGATGCGGCCGCGCTTGGAGCTCAGGTCCCCCATCACATCGCCCATGTACTCCTCGGGGACCACCACCTCGACGTCCATGATGGGCTCGAGGAGCTTCGGTTTCGCCTTGCGCGCGCCTTCGCGCAGCGCCATGGACCCGGCCACCCGGAAGGCGATGTCCGAGGAATCCACCTCGTGGTAGGACCCGTCGAGCAACTCCGCCCGCACACCCACCATCGGATAGCCCGCGAGAGGCCCGCTGTCCATGGCGTCTCTGAGGCCCCGCTCCACGGAGGGGATGAACTCGCGCGGGATCACCCCGCCGACGATGCTGTTCACGAACTCGAAATCGCCGTGGAAGGGCTCCAGCCGCACCAGCACATCTCCGTACTGGCCCCGCCCGCCGGTCTGCCGGATGAACCGCGCCCGGTGCTCGACCGTCTCGCTGATCGTTTCCTTGTAGGCGACCTGCGGGCGGCCGATGTTCGCCGAGACCCCGAACTCGCGCTTCATCCGCTCGACGAGGATCTCCAGGTGGAGCTCGCCCATCCCGCGGATGAGGGTCTGCGCGGTGTCCTCGTCCGTGCGCACCTTGAAGGTGGGATCCTCCTCGGCGAGCTTCTGCAGGGCGACCGCCAGCTTGTCCTCGTCGGCCTTCGTCTTGGGTTCGATGGCCACGGAGATCACCGGCTCCGGGAAGTGCATCGACTCGAGCACGAGCGGCTCCGCCTTCATGCAGAGCGTGTCCCCGGTCCCCACATGGCGCAGGCCGACGGCGGCGGCGATGTCGCCGGTATGGACCGCGTCGAGGTCCTCGCGCTTCACCGAGTGCATGGCCACGACCTGGCCCAGGCGCTCGACGCGATCCCGGCTCGCGTTGTAGATCTGGATCCCGGCCTTGGCCTGGCCCGAGTACACGCGGAAATAGGTGAGCTTGCCGACATACGGGTCCGTGGTGACCTTGAATGCCAGCGCGGCGAAGGGCGCGTCGTCGGAGGGGGGGAGGAGGACTTCCTCCCGCGAGCCCGGGCGATGCGCCGTCACCGGCGGCAGGTCGAGCGGGGCGGGCAGGTAATCCACCACGCCGTCCAGGAGCCTCTGGACCCCCTTGTTCTTGAACGCGGCGCCGGCGAAGACGGGAACGATCCGGCCGCTCAGCGTCCCCTTGCGGATCGCCGTGCGCAGTTCGTCCTCGGTGATCGTTCCGCCCTCGATGTACTTGTGGGCGACCACATCGTCGCAGTCCGCCGCCTCCTCGATGAGCTGCCGCCGCGCGGCCGACGCCGCGGCGGCCAGATCCCGCGGCATGGTGTGCTCGTCGAAGGTGGCGCCCAGGGTCTCCTCGTTGTAGGTGATGAAGACCTGGCGCACGAGGTCCACGATGCCCTGGAAGTTGTCGTCGAGCTTCACCGGGATCTGCACCGGGACCGGCCGCGCGCCGAGGCGGTCCCGCATCATCTGCACGACATTCTGGAAGTCCGAGCCGACGCGGTCCATCTTGTTCACGAACGCGATGCGGGGCACGCGGTACTTGTCCGCCTGCCGCCACACCGTCTCGGACTGCGGCTCCACTCCGCCCACGCCGCAGAAGACGGCAACGGCCCCGTCCAGGACGCGGAGCGAGCGCTCCACCTCCACCGTGAAGTCCACATGGCCGGGGGTGTCGATGATGTTGATCTTGTGGTCGCGCCAGGTGCAGGTGGTGGCGGCGGAAGTGATCGTGATGCCGCGCTCCCTCTCCTGCTCCATCCAATCCATGATGGTGGTCCCGTCGTGCACCTCGCCCATGCGGTGGATGCGGCCGGTGAAGAACAGGATGCGCTCGGTCAGAGTGGTCTTGCCGGCATCAATGTGCGCCATGATGCCGATGTTCCTCACTCTTTCCAGCGGAAAGCGATTCATCACCGTTCTCGTGTCCGGCCGGGACGGGCCGAAACTCTCCTTACCAGCGGTAGTGGCTGAAGGCCTTGTTGGCCTCCGCCATCTTGTGGGTGTCTTCGCGCTTCTTGACCGCCCCGCCCTCGTTCTTGGCCGCGGCGACCATCTCGGCCGCCAGGCGCTCGGCCATGGTCTTCTCCGGACGGGCCGATGCGTAGGTGATCGCCCAGCGCAAGGCCAGCGCGGTGCGGCGCTCCGGCCGGACCTCCACCGGCACCTGGTAGGTGGCGCCGCCCACGCGGCGGCTCTTCACCTCGACGACCGGCTTGATGTTGCTGATGGCCTGCTTGAGGACGGCGATGCCTTCCTGGCCGGTCCTCTGCTCCATCATCTGCACCGCCTCGTACATGATCCCCTCGGCCAGGCTCTTCTTGCCCCGTCCCATCAGGGCGTTGATGAAGCGGCTGATCAGGATGCTGTTGAACTTGGGGTCGGGCAGCAGCTCTTTCCTGGGGGTATAGCCCTTGCGCGGCATGGTCTCGTCGTGTCCTCTCTGGTTCGTGCCGGCGCCGGGCGCCGAAGCGCCCCGGCCCCCGCCGTCGCCGGGTGGCATTCCGGGCAGGGCACACGAACCCCGCACCGGTCTTTCGCGGAAATTGGGCGCCGCGTCGCGCGACGCGCTGCATTTCCGAATGAGTCGCCGGACCGCGGAGACAGCCGGCGGCGGACATAGCCCGGACCGAAGCGGCCCGGACGCGCCCGAAGATCCCCCCCTACTGCGGGGTGGTCGTTATTTCTTGGGCCTCTTGGTACCGTACTTGGAGCGGCTCCGATGCCTTCCGTCCACTCCGCTGGCGTCCAGCGTACCGCGAATGATGTGGTAGCGGACGCCGGGCAGGTCCTTCACACGGCCTCCACGGATGAGCACGATGGAGTGCTCCTGGAGGTTGTGACCTTCCCCGGGAATGTAGGCGGTGACCTCGATGTTGTTCGTGAGCCGGACGCGCGCGACCTTGCGCAGGGCCGAGTTCGGCTTCTTGGGCGTCGTGGTGTACACACGGGTGCACACGCCGCGCTTCTGGGGCGAACCCTTCAGCGCCGGCGCCGTTCCCTTGCGAACGACCCGCTTCCGTCCTTTCCGAACAAGCTGATTCAAGGTCGGCAACGCACTCCTCCTTCTCGGCACCCCGATCCCGTCCCCGGACCCTCCACCCCCCGTGCAACCGCACCGCCGGCAAACCCCACAAAGGTTTTCTCCGACTGCTAGGCGGTGGTTACACCAGGCTCGGCACGGGGCGTTTTCGGACCCGGATCGGGACCGCTAACTCCTCATACCGCAGTAGGTTAGCTGGATTGGCCAGGGCAGGGGGTCCAAGGCACAAGACTGCTATCCTATGCTTCGACCCCCAAGCTGTCAAGCCGTTTTTGCCGCCCTCAGGCGGTTTTCATGCCGTCCAGAGCCAGGTCCCGCTCGACCGGCTCCCGCTCCCGGCTGAGGAGGTCCTGGGCCTCCTCCGCCTCGCCCTGCACTGTGAGCCTCCGGTACCGGGCCAGCCCGGTGCCGGCCGGGATCAGGTTCCCGATGGTCACATTCTCCTTGAGGCCCCGCAGGCCGTCGACGCTCCCTCGGATCGCCGCCTCGGTGAGGATGCGGGTGGTCTCCTGGAAGGAGGCCGCCGAGATGAAGGACTGGGTCGAGAGCGACGCCTTGGTAATGCCCAGGAGGAGGGGGGTGAAGGTGGCCGGCTGGCCGCCCTCCCGCTCGATTCGCTCGTTCTCCTCGCGCAGCACCACCTTGTCGACCTGGTCGCCTTCCAGGAACAGGGGCGAGTCGCCCGGGTCCTCGATGCGGACCTTCTGCAGCATCTGCCGCACGACGGTCTCGATGTGCTTGT
>CAZWKH010000197.1:0-5163 GCA_964633885.1 uncultured bacterium
CCCTCAAGTGGCTCCTGGTGGCCGCGACCACCATCGCGGCCGTCGCCTACGCCGTCCTGGTCACCGCCGGCCCCTTCCCCATGCTCCTGGTCGCATCGACGGTGGCCGGCGCCGGATTTGTCATCCACTCGGTGGTTTCCGCGCCTTTCTTCATGCGCAACTCGAGCCCCCGCGAGCGCATGGTGCTCTTCGGGGTCAACTTCGCGGTGGAGATCGTGGCCAGCGTGATCGCCGTGGCGGGCAGCGGGTGGCTGGCCCACCGGCTGGCGGGTACCCTGGGCTCCGAGGTTGCCGGCCTTCGCGTGGCGCTCCTCGTCGCGGTGGGACTCCTCTCCCTGGCCATCGTCCCCTACATGTTCATCCGTTCCCCCGTGCCGCGACCCGGGGAGAGGCAGGCCTTCAGCCTGCGCCGCTTCCGCCACAAGCGCCTGCTCGCACGCCTGGCCCTGCCGGCGTTCCTGGTGGGAACCGGGGCCGGGCTGGTCATCCCCTTCCTCAATCTCTACTTCCGGGACCGCTTCGACCTGGATCCCGATCGGATCGGCGCGATCTTCGGGGTCGCCCAGGCCCTCACCGCCCTCGGATTCATCGCCGGGCCGATCATGGCGAGGCGCCTCGGCATGGTCCGCTCCATCGTCACCACGGAGCTCCTCTCCATCCCCTTCTTCGTCACCCTTGCCTTCACCCACAGCTTGCCCCTGGCCATGGTGGCCTTCTGGCTGCGCGGCGCACTCATGAACATGAATCACCCGATCTCCCGCAACTTCGCCATGGAGATCGTGGATCACGACGAGCAGCCTGTGGCCAACGCGATGCTGGAGCTGACATGGAACGCCGCCTGGATGGTCTCCGCCCAGGTGGGAGGGTGGGTGATCGACACCCACGGGTTCGTCCCCCCGATGCTGGCTACGGTATTTCTGTACTTTTCCGCCTCTATGGTATATCTTTATTTTTTCCGCGACACGGAGCGTACGGTGTTCCCGCTCCGGGCCGCCGCGGAGTAGCCGGATTCTCAGGGAGCTCTCATGCTCGACGGGCGCCGTCCGCGCCGGGGGAACCCCTCATCAGTCCCCCCCGGCGGCTCGCGGTCCTGGGTGGGCGCCATGCTCACTCTGGCGGCGCTCGTCTCGTTCCCCCTGCTGCCCACCTACGCGGCCCGCTGGCACTCCTGCTGGATCCAGGCACGGATGCTTCCCGACCGGATCCAACTGAGCGCCGAGGGCGCCCGGGCGGCGCTCCTCGGCGAACCCTTTCTCCTGATGGCGCGGGCGCGCAGCGCCATGCCGGAGGACGCGGTGATCCTCATTCCAGAGGATCCGGACGACCTCCCCCTCTCGTCCCTTCTCTGGTGCGCGTACTACCTCTACCCGCGGGTGCTGGTCCAGCCCTCCACCCTGCGGAACCACCCGGAGATCTCCGCGGACTATGTGATCTTCACGCCCCGCTTCTCGGGGGACCACGCCGAGGTCGCCGGGCTTTCCCAGTCCGGATTCCTCGCCGTCTCGGAGCGCGCCCGCCGCCGCGCCGAGGAGCTGCGCGCCCCGTGACCGCGCTCCTCCAGTGGGGAGGGCCCCTCGTCTACTGGACGGCGGCGACCTGGGGAGGCCGGGGCGTCCTGCAGGGGCTCGGCCTCATCCGCTGCCGCGCCGGCGACTGGGGCACCGCGTTCCTGACCGGGTTCACCCTCTCCACCCTCTTCGTCTACGCGGGAGCCCTGGCCGGAGCGCCGATCGCTCGGCCGCTTCTCATGGCCGCTTCCGGCGCGACCCTGATTCTGGGCCTCCTCCTGCGAGGCCGCCGCGCCCTGCCTGCCCGGGAGATCCACGCCTGGACCTGGGCGGAGCGGCTGCTTCTGGCGGGCTTCGCGGGCTACTGCCTGCTGATCGTGCAGAGCGCGGTCTACTTCCCGACCACGGCCACGGACGCCCATTCCTACGACGGCCGCGCGCTCTTCTTGCTCCACGACCGGCGTCTCGACCTCGGTCTCTACCACTGGCCGGGAGGCCCGGTCACCGCGCAGACCAACATCTCCTACCCGCCGCTCTTGAGCATCGCCTTGGCCAGCGTTTACGCCATGGGCGGCTGGCAGCCCCAGCTCGTGATCGCGGGCTTCGCCCTGGCCTGGCCCCTGGTCCTCTACGGCGCCCTGCGGCAACGCATCCCGCGCTACGCCGCCCTGGCCTGGACGCTGTTCCTCGCCCTCACCCCCGAGGTCTTCTCCCACGCATCCCACGCGCTGCTCAACCTGCCGGCGATGGCGCTCATCGCCGCCGAGGCGGTCGCGCTGGCGCGGTTTCTCGGCGGGGGCGGGCAGCGCTGGCTGGCACTGGCCGCCGCGATGGCGGCGGGTGCCGCCGGGGTGAGGCCGGACGCGCTGATCGTGCATGGGGCTCTATGGATCCTCGGTCTGGGCTTCGCCCTCGCCGGGCCCTCCCGGCGCATCGCGCGGGCGCGCCGGCTGGGGATCTATCTCCTCGCCGGAGCCGCCCCCGCCTTGACCTGGGGAAGCTGGGCCCTCTACCTGCGCTACGCGATCGGGCTCGAGGCCATGCTGCCGGTCGCGGCCGCGCAGCGCCTGGGTCCCGGGCCGGTGCTGGAGGCGGGGGCGCGGCTGCTCTGGCGCTGGGACATCTTCGGCGCCACCTTCTTCGCCTGGCTGATCGCGCTGCCCTCGGTCTTTCGCCGGCGCCGTTCCGACCCCGAGGCGCGCTTCTTCCACTTCGCCGTTCTGGCCGTTCTCGCCGCCCTGGTCGCGGCGTTCAGCCTCATCGATCCCCGCTACGGCGGGGGCGTGGAGGATGTCCTGAGCATGTCCTTCAAGCGGGCTCTCTTCTACCTGGTTCCCCTGGCCGGTCTGGCCTCGGCCCTCTCCCCTCCCTGGCGTGGACTGGCGCGCCGCGGATTCGGCTGGGTGCATGGGCAGCGGCCGGCCGACCCCGCCCAACCGTGATGACGGCCGACCCCGCCCGGGCTCGCCGCTCCGGGACCGCGCTCGCGACGGGCTGCTAGACTCCTCCATCGTGATCCCATCGCATCCACCGGATCCCTCCGGCAACAGTCCCTATCCCGTCCGCAAGGGCGAGACGGTCGCGTTGCGCATCGAACGCCTGGCCTTCGGAGGCCATGGCGTGGCGCGGGTGGACGGCTACGCGGTGTTCGTCCCGGGCGGACTCCCCGGGCAGCGCGTGGAGGCCGTGATCCTCAAGCGCAAGCGAGGCTATGGCGAGGCCCGGCTGGAACGCGTGCTCGAGCCGGGCCCGAGCGATGTCGCGCCCCGCTGCGCGCATTTCGGCCTGTGCGGCGGCTGCGCGCTCCAGCACCTGGACCACGCCGCCCAGCTCGAGGCCAAGCGGGAGCAGGTGCGCGAGTGCCTGGTCCGCCTGGGCGGGCTCACCGAGGCGGAGGTGGAGCCAGCCATCCCCTCGCCGGGGCTCTTCGAGTACCGGAACAAGATGGAGTTCTCTTTCGCCCCGCGCTGGCGCGAGAGCGAGGAGATGGACACCACCGGCGCCGAGCCGGATCTCTTCGGCCTGGGGCTCCATGTCCGCCGGCGCTTCGACAGGGTCGTGAACATCGCGCGGTGCCATCTCATGGGCGAGGAGGCCTCCCGGCTCGTGGTCGCAGCGCGCGAGGCGGCGCGGGCGACCGGGCTCCCGCCTTACTCCACGCGCACCCACGAGGGGTTCTGGCGCTTCCTGGTCCTGCGCGAGGGGGTCCACACCGGCGAACGGATGGTCCACCTGATCACGCACCCCTGCGCACCCGGATCCACGGGCTGGCGGGCGGTGGAGAAGGTGGCCGGGGCGCTGCACGGATGCGGCGTGCCCTTGGCAAGCGTCCTCCACGGCACCACGGATCGCCTCTCCGCCGTGGCCTTCTGCGACGCGGTCCGCGTTCTCGCCGGAGAGCCCGTCATCCGCGAGCGGCTCCTGGATCTCACCTTCACCATCGGGCCCAATACCTTTTTCCAGACCAATACCCGGGGCGCAGAGGCCCTCTTCTCCGAGGCCATCGCCCGCGGCCGGTTCCAGGCCACGGATGTCGTGTGGGATCTCTACTGCGGCGTCGGCGCCCTCACCCTGCCCATTGCCAGGCGCGTGCATCGGGTCCTGGGGATGGAGCTCCTCCCCGAATCGGTCGCCGCCGCCCGCGGCAACGCCGCGTCAAACGGCATCGGGAACGCCGAGTTCTTCGCCGGGGACATCCGCGCCCTTCTCGCCGACACCGCGCTCAGGACGGGGTTCCGGCCCGACGCGGTGGTGCTGGATCCCCCCCGGGAGGGGATGCACCCGGATGTCGCCCGGGCCCTGATCGACCTGGCTCCCGCGCGCATCGTCTATGTCTCCTGCAACCCTGCCACCCTGGCCCGCGACCTGGCCCTGCTCGTGGCCGGGGGGTTCCGTCTCGATCCGGTGCGGCCCGTCGACATGTTCCCCCACACCGCCCATGTCGAATGCGTGGCCTCGCTCGCGCGAGAGGAAACGCGATGATGCCGGCGGTCCGGCCGGCCAGGGCCGAAGATCTCCCCGCCCTCACGCGCTTCATGGCCGCTCACAACGCCCTGCCGCAGGAGCGGTGCCTGTTCCTGGGCGAGAGCCTCCGCGAGATCCAGGGCGATCTCGAGGAGCACTTCGAGGGCGAGCCCGCAGAGAGCTTCGTCCTTGCCGAGCGGGGAGGCAGGATCGCGGGCGCATTGGGTTGCGCCGTGGATGCGACCACCCGCCGGGGATGGCTGGCCGGGCCCTGGGTCGCCGGCGAGCCCTGGGAGGAGACCGCGGCCGCCATGTTCCTCGCCTTGCGCGAGCGCCTCGGCACAGGGGTGGTGCTCTTCGACACCTATGTGGACGCCCAGGCCAAACGGCTTCTCGGCTTCTACGCGGGGCGCGGCTTCCGGGGGCGCAAGCAGGCCCATGTCTACCTGGCCGCCCCACCGGCCGATCCCGCCCCCCTCGTGCCGGGAGTGGATCTCGCACCCGGGCAGGAGGCCGCGTTCCTCGACCTGCACACGCGGGCCTTCCCCGAAGCGCCCGATCACGGCCGCGATCTGCTGGACCGCCGCGCAGCGGATGCGCGCATCCTCGCCATGGCCGATGCCGAGGGGCTCCTGGGCTACGCGGCCGGGATCGAGCAGAGCGCTCTCGGGGAGGGGTTCGTGGAGTACCT
>CAZWKH010000198.1:0-5156 GCA_964633885.1 uncultured bacterium
CGACATGGAAGATGCGGATCTCCCCGCCGTTCCAGTGGAGCTCCAGGCTGTCGCGGAAGGTGGCATGGGGGAGAGCGGCGGGAGGCGCGGGCGGGATCTCCGCGCCCAGCGCGACGATGGTCCCCCCCGAGGCCATGCGCCGGCGGACGCTCTCATGGGCGATCACGATCGCTCCCGCCCTGGCCAGGGCTTCGTTGCCCCCGACATGGTCGCGGTGCCAGTGGGTGTCGAGGACGAGCCGGACGGGGATGGTCGAGACCTCGGCGACGGCGTCCCGGATCTTCCCCGCCAGCGGCGCAAACTGAGTGTCCACCAGGAACGCGCCGTCCTCGCCGGTGGAGAGTCCCATGTTGCCGCCGGCTCCTGTCAGCATGGTGACCCCAAAGCCGAGGGGCCGGGCCTGGATCGTGACCTGGTCGAAGTCCTGGGCGGCCGCGAGGGCGGGAGGGACGGCGAGGGCAAGGACCAGCGCGGGAAACAGCGACCGTCCGAGCATGACGGGATCTCCTCCGATGATGGTTTGAGCGTAATGGGATAGCATATCATTACTGCGGCCGCGATCGAGGCCGTTCATCGCCGGAAAGGAAGCAATCATGATCCGTCTGAGACCCTCCGCGCAGCGCGGACATGCCGATCACGGCTGGCTCGACACCTATCACACCTTTTCCTTCGCCGACTACCTCGACCCCGACCACATGGGATTTCGCACCCTGCGCGTGATCAACGAGGACTTCGTGGCGGGCGGGGGCGGGTTCCCCATGCATCCGCACCGGGACATGGAGATCATCACCTACATCGTCGAGGGCGCCCTCCAGCACCGCGACAGCATGGGCACCAGCTCCGTGATCCGGCCCGGCGAGGTGCAGCGCATGAGCGCGGGGAGGGGGGTGGTGCACAGCGAGTTCAATCCCTCCCCGGATACGCCCGTCCATCTCCTGCAGATCTGGATCCACACCGCAGTGCGGGGGATCGACCCGGGCTACGAGCAGAAGGCCTTTCCCGAAGGGGAGCGCCGGAACCGGTTGCGCCTGACGGCGTCGCCGGACGGGGCAGGGGGCTCGGTGCGCATCCACCAGGACGCGCGGATGTACTCTAGCCTTCTGGACGCCGGGGAGACCGTGCGGCACGAGCTCGCTCCCGGCCGGCACGGCTGGGTCCAGCTGGTGAAGGGCGAGCTGGAGGTCAATGGGTTGCGGTTGGGCTCGGGCGACGGGGCGGCGGCGAGCGAGGAACCCGCTCTCGCCATCACGGCTGGGGCGCCCGCCGAGTTCCTGATGTTCGACCTGGCCTAGAGAGGCGGTAGACTTGTCCCCCATGAAGCCCATCCGGTACCCCGACACGCGCGACGCCATGCTCGAGCATCTGGCCGGGCGTCTCGGCGATGTGGTCCCCCGCGTGGAGCTCGAGATCAAGGCGGAGATCGCCGTCGAGGTCAACCGCCTAAAGCGCGAGAAGAACGCGGTGATCCTCGGGCACAACTACATGGAACCGGTGCTCTTCCACTCCGTGCCCGACTTCACCGGGGACTCGCTCTACCTGAGCCGGGTCGCCGCCAAGGCCGAGGCCCGGATCCTGGTCTTCTGCGGGGTCCGGTTCATGGCGGAGACGGCCAAGATCTTGAGCCCGGACAGACTCGTGCTGCTCCCCAGCGCGAAGGGGGGCTGCTCGCTGGCGGAGAGCATCACCGCCGCCGATGTGCGCGCGCTCAAGGAGCGCTATCCCGGAGTG
Organism: uncultured bacterium; assembly: GCA_964633885.1. Lineage (GTDB taxonomy): Bacteria > Eisenbacteria > RBG-16-71-46 > JABDJR01 > JABDJR01 > CAVXKA01. Next base: position 1,729 of record CAZWKH010000198.1, read on the forward strand.
CCGGTGGTGACCTATGTGAACACCTACGCCGATGTGAAGGCCGAATCCGACTACTGCGTGACTTCGGGCAACGCGGAGGCGATGGTGCGCGGGCTCAAGGCCAAGGGGCATGACCGGATCATCTTCCTGCCCGACGAGTACCTGGCCGGCAATGTGGCCCGGGAGACGGGGATGGAGCTGGTGGGCCGGGGGATGAGGAACGGCGGCAACGGCGGACCGCGCGACGAGGCCCGGCGCGTGGCGAATGCGGTCATCGCCTGGGGCGGCCGCTGCGAGGTGCACGAGAAGTTCACGGTGGAGGACATCGCGAACATCCGCAGGCAGTTCCCCGATGTGGTCGTGCTGGCCCATCCGGAGTGCAGCCCGGAAGTGGTGGCGGCCTCCGACTTTTCGGGGAGCACCACCGCGATGATCAAGCATGTGGAGGGCATGACCAGCGGCCGCTACCTGCTCCTGACAGAGTGCAGCATGGGAGACAACATCGCGGCCAGGAACCCGAAGCGCGAGATGCTGCGGCTGTGCAGCGTGCGCTGTCCCCACATGGGCGAGATCACCCTCGAGGAGACCCTGGAGTCCCTGCGCAAGGAGCAGTACGCGATCGAGGTGCCGGAGCCCATCCGCTCCCGGGCCCGGGTCGCCCTGGACCGCATGCTCGAGGTGGGCTGAGGCGCGCGGCGAAGCGCCTCGTCCCCCGCCGCCGTCGCGCCTGTGCGGCGCGGCCCACTACCAGTACCGCTCGTAGTGCAGGTTCACCGGCCCGCGCGAAGGGTCGGCGTTGAACCCGCGGGTCTCTTCGAGAAGCTGCACCATGCCCAAGGCCTCCGGAAAGACCCGGCCCGCGGGGAGCATGCGCGGCGGACCGATCATCCCCGGGTTACCGCAGAGGTAGACATGGGCGCGCCGCGGATCCAGCGGGAATCCCGCCATCGTCTCCAGATCCCCGTCCCTCAGGAACTCCTGCAGGTGGCGCCCGTCGTGCCCGGGCTCGCGGGTGGCGACGGCGGCGTAACGGTAGCGCGGGAAGAGATCGGCCAGGCGCCGGTGGAGTGGTTCGTAGGCCAGGTCCAGGGCACGCCGCACGGAGACGATGGACGCGACGCGGCCCGCGTGGTCCCGGCGCAGCAGGTCCCAGATCATCCGGTTGTGCGGGGCCTCGCCGGTCCCCGTGGAGAGAAACAGGACATCGTCTTGCGGGCCGACCCCGTCCACGCCGTACTCGCCCTGGGGCGTCTCCGACATAAAGAGGCGATCCCCCTCGCGCAGACAGAAGAGGCGGCCGGTGAGGTTGGGGACCTTCCTGGCCCGCTCGGCGGGGGGCACCACCAGGCTCAGGAAGAACTCCAGGCCGTCTTCCTCCTCCGGCCGGATCAGCCTCGAGAGGTCCGGGTTGAGGATGGGCGAGCTGATCGAGTAGGCGCGCCTGACGAGGGCATCCGGGGGGACGCGGCGCGCACTGCCCGCCTCGGCGCCGTCCATCACCCGTTCCCAGATGCCCAGGCCCAGCTCCACCCACTGCCCCGGACGCGGGGGGGGGAGCGGCCTGTCCGGGCGGACCCGGATCACCATGACGGCGCCGTGGAGGCGGCGCTCGCCGGCGATGGCGGCGTTGTAGTGCTGGTCGCGAAGGGCGTCGTGGTTCATGGGGGTGCGGGGGAGTATACCGCGGGGACGCCGGGGCGCGCTCCGGCCCGGACCGCCCGCGCGGGTCAGCCCAGGGTCAGGAGGACCGGCGCGTGGTCGGAGGGTTTCTCGCCCGCCCGCTCGTCGCGGTCGATGAGGATCTCGCGGACCCGGGCCGCCACGGGCGGCGTGACCAGAAAGTGGTCGAGGCGCAGGCCCATGTTCCGGGGGAACCCGTTCGCGCGGTAGTCCCACCAGGTGTACTGCCCGGGTTCCTCCGTGAGCAGGCGGAGCGCGTCGGCGAGGCCCCAGCCCAGGAGCTCGCGGAACTTCTCCTTCTCGGGCTCGCTGAAGTGGACCTTGCCCCGCCACCGTTCGGGGTCGTAGACATCGCGGTCGTCGGGGGCGATGTTGAAGTCGCCGCAGAGCAGCAGCGGCTGGTCCGGCCTGTACGCCTCCGAGAGCGCGGCGCGCAGGCGGTCCATCCAGGCCAGCTTGAAGGCGTACTTCTCGGTGCCCACCTCCTGGCCGTTGGGCACATAGAGGTTCATCACCCGCAGGCCGTCGAAGGTGGCGGCCAGGACCCTCTTCTCGGATTCCGCATCGTCGTCGGGGAGGCCGCGGGCCACATCGGTGAGCGGGCCGCGGGCGAGGATGGCCACCCCGTTGTAGGTCTTCTGGCCGAAGATCTCGACGGTGTAGCCCAGCGCCTCCAGCTCCGCGCGGGGAAAGTCGGGGTCCGAAGCCTTGGTCTCCTGCAGGCAGAGGAGGTCGGGGTGGTGGCGCCCGATCCAGCCGGTCACCCGCGGCAGGCGGGCCCGCACCGAGTTCACATTCCAGGTGGCGAGACGCATGGGGGCCGATCAGCCCTTGCCGTGCCTCTTCATGATCTCGGTCCAGGCCGCCTCGTCGAGCTCCTCCGCTTCCTCGATCAGCATGTTGGGGATGCCGTCCTCGATCTTGTAGCGGCGGCGCGTGGCCTTGTCGGTGGAGACCAGGGTCTCGCCGTCCAGCACCAGGGGCGCGTGGGAGAGGGGGCAGACGAGGATGTCGAGGAGTTCCTTGCTGATCGGCATCGGGGTTCCTTCCGTCGTTGGCCTCGGGGGGCTCCCCCCGAGGGGGGGCATGGGGAGAGTCTAGCGCATGCAGGACCGCTCCGCAGGCCCCAGGAACGGGAAGCGGTTCGAGAGGTAGTAGAGCGCCACCCCCACCAGCAGCCCTACGATATAGCCCTGGGGTACGGCGAAGGCCAGAAGCCCCACGAGGAGCGCGATGAAGAGGTGGCGACGGTTTCCGGCCTGATCGCGGATGAAGAGGAGGAGGGTGAGCGCCTCGAAGAGGAGCACCACGCCGAGGATGGGTTGCGGGAAGACCTGCACCACCTCGGCAAAGCCCCGGCTCAGGAAGAGACCGATAGCGAGGTACATGGATCCGTAGAGCACCACCGAGCCGCCGGTGCGCGCCCCCAGGGTGTAATGCCCGGCCAGCCCGCCGCAGCCGTGGCAGACCGGGATGCCGCTCAGGAAGGGCGCGATGAGGTTGGCGATGGAGTAGGTGAGGCCGATGCGCCGCACGCAGACTTCCCTCGCCGGGAAGAGGTCCCGGATGGTCTGGCGGGTGGCGATGATGGAATTCGACAGAGAGAGGGGGATCTGCGGCAGGGCCAGGACCAGGAATCCCGTCGCCATATCGTGCAGGGAGGGGCGGTGGACCTGAGGGAGGGTGAGGCCCATTCCCGATCCGATCGCCCCCCAGTCGAGTTTGAATGCCGCCGCGTAGAGGATGCCGAGCGCGATCACGAAGAGCCC
>CAZWKH010000199.1:0-5143 GCA_964633885.1 uncultured bacterium
CTGGTCACCAGCGACACCGGAAGCAGCGACACCCTGCGGGCCTTCTGGAACGACGACAACCCCGACGCGGTGATCCAGCACCCGATCGATGTGTTCTTCCGGGTGAACGCCGACCTGTTCACGCCGAGCCACCTGGATACGATCGGGGTGACCGGCGACCAGGCTCCGCTTCCCGCCTTCGCCACCCCCGGGATCCTCATGGCAGACGACGGGGTGGCCCCGGATCTGGCCGCCGGGGACGGGATTTACGCGGTGAAGGTCCGATTCCCGGTCGGGACCTACAAGACGGTCTACTACAAGTTCACCTTCAACGGCGACTACGAGTGTCTCGGACAGTCGAACCGCGATGTGTATCTCAACGACGCGGCCTTCGACACGGTCGGCGGGGCCCTGGGTCCGCTCGAGCTGCCCGCCCGCGGCATCGACCGCTGCTCGGTGACCGACAAGGCGATCCAGGTCGTCTTCCGGGTGGACACCGACTATTGGTTCGGCGGTCCGATCACCTCGGTGGGCGTCAACGGCGACCGGCTGCCGCTCGACTTCAGCGTGCCGTCGCTCACGGCGTTGCTCGACGACGGCGTCGCGCCGGACCAGGGAGCGGGCGACCACACCTACACGGTGGCGGTGGTCTTCCCGGATTCCACCGGGCAGCAGCTCGGATACAAGTACATCATCAACGACACCTACGAGTGCGCCGGGGATCCGAACCGCAGCCTGTTCCTGGACGACCTCGTGTACTCCCTGGCCAATCCGTTGCTCCCGCCGGTCGGCATCTGGAACTACTGCACCGACATCACCACCGGGGTCCCCGGCGATACGCCCCGGCCTGCGGTGACGATCCACCTGGCGCAGAATTACCCGAACCCCTTCAGCCCGCGCACCACGATCGAGTTCAGCGCCCCGCGCGCCGGCCGTGCCGTGCTGGAGGTCTACGATGTGGCGGGGCGGAAGGTCCGCGGGCTTTTGGACCGCGAGGTCGGGGAGGGGCTCCAGATCGTGCAGTGGGACGGGCGCGACGACGCCGGGCGTCCCGCCGTGCCGGGAGTCTACTTCTACAACCTGAGCCTGGCCGGGCAGACCGCCACGCGGCGGATGTTGCTGCTGCCCTGACCGCTGCTTCCGCGCAGAATCATGCCCGACGGCGCCCGGGGGCGAATCGACCCCGGGCGATCTTCGGGCGGAGAGACGGCCCGTCCACCATGCAGCATTCTACACCCCGCCTCGTGATCTTCGACCTGGACGGCACCCTCGTGGATTCGCTCCCGGCCACCTTCGCCTGCTTCGCGGAGGCCGTGGCCCCGTTCCTCGGGCGCCTGCCCGGCAAGGGGGAGATCCTCGCCCGCATGGGCGCGGCCGATCAGTGCATCATCGCGGATTGGGTCGGGGCGGCCCACGCCGAGGAGGCGGTGGCCCGTCTCTACGCATGCTACGCGCGCGAGTTCGCCGCCCTGGCTCCCTTCCCCGGCGTGGTCCCGCTCCTGCGGGACCTGCGCGCCTCGGGGCGGCGGACCGGGCTCTTCACCGGCCGCGGCCGTCCGAGCACGGACGCGATGCTCCGCGCACTGGCGCTGGGGGATCTCTTCGACGCGAGCGTGACCGGCGAGGAGGTGGCGCGCCCCAAGCCCGCCCCCGACGGCCTCATCGCCGTGGCCGCTGCCTGCGCGGTGCCGCCGGCGGAGGCGGTCTATGTGGGGGACAGCCCGCTCGACATCCGCGCCGCCCTGGCGGCGGGGGTGCGGCCGGTGGCCGTCCTGTGGGGGACGCACCAGCGGGAGGAGCTGGACGCGTTCGACGGCCTGGCCCGCGCGGAGACCGTGGAAGGGCTCAGGGAGCTTCTGGCGCTTCCGCCCCCCGCATCGCTGTGATAGCTTCATCGGGTTCGCGCACCCGATCTTCCCCCCTGAGGCATCGATGACCCCACGCGGCATCACGGACCCCGCTCTCCTCGAGGAGGAGTCCTCTCTCGACAGCTCCCTGAGGCCGCGGCGGCTCGAGGACTTCGTCGGCCAGGCCGCTCTGCGCGAAAACCTGCGCATCGCGCTGGAGGCGGCGCGGGGGCGCGTGGAGGCGATGGACCACCTGCTCCTCTACGGTCCGCCGGGTCTCGGCAAGACCACCCTCGCCGCGATCGTGGCGCAGGAGCTGAGCGTCCCGATCGTCTATACCTCCGGTCCGGTCCTGGAGCGCCCCGGGGATCTGGCCGGGCTGCTCACGAACCTGGGCGAGCGCGGGATCCTCTTCATCGACGAGGTGCACCGGCTGCACCCCAGCATCGAGGAGTACCTCTACCCGGCCATGGAGGACTTCTCGCTCGACATCATGATCGATCGCGGACCGGGGGCGCGCTCCGTGCGGTTGGGGCTTCAGCCCTTCACCCTGATCGGCGCCACCACTCGCGCCGGCCTCCTCACCTCGCCGCTCCGCGCGCGCTTCGGTCTCATCCACCGCCTCGACTACTACAGCCCGGAAGAACTGGAGACCATCGTCGCCCGCACCGCCGGCATCCTGAATGTGGAAGTGGACGCTTCGGGGCGGGTGGAGATTGCCCGCCGCTCGCGAGGCACCCCCCGCATCGCCAACCGGCTCCTGCGGAGGCTGCGCGACTACGCCCAGGTGCGGGCGGACGGCGTGATCACGGGAGAGGTCGCGCGGGCGGCGCTCGATCTGCTCGAGGTGGACACCCTGGGCCTGGACCCCATGGATCGCCGCTACCTGGAGGCGCTCATCGTCAAGTACCGGGGAGGTCCGGTGGGCCTCAACACCCTGGCCATGGCGGTGGGGGAGGAGCCCGAGACCCTCGAGGATGTCTACGAGCCCTTCCTTCTCCAGCAGGGATTCATCGAGCGCACCCCCCGAGGCCGCGCGGCAGCGCCCCGGGCCTACACCCACCTGGGCATCACCGGGCCCGGCGCCTCCGCCGCGCAGGGGACCATCTTCGAGGCCTCGTAGGAGGCCGGGGGACCCGGCGACCGTGCATGTCTCGGACTTCGATTACGACCTCCCCAAGGAGCTGATCGCCCAGGTGCCTCTGCCCGAGCGCGACGCCTCCCGGCTCCTCCTGGTGGACCGCGCCCGGGGCGGCATCGAGCACCGGCGGTTCGCGGAGCTGCCCGAACTCCTGCGGGCCGGGGATCGCATGGTCGCCAACGACACCCGCGTGATCCCGGCCCGGCTGCTCGGCACAAGGCAGGGCGGGACCGGAGAGATAGAGCTTCTTCTCCTCGCGCCGGCGGGGGTCCGCGAGGGACGCCCTGCCTTCCACGCGCTGGCCCGGCCGGCGCGGAAGGTGACCAGGGGCACCACGCTCTTCATGGGAGCTTCCGGCGTCCGGGTGGAGGTGGTGGGGGAACCCGACGAGAAGACCCGCCTGGTGGAGTTTCCTTCCGGCTTTGCCGTCCTGGAGTTACTGGGAAGGGAGGGGCATGTTCCGCTTCCGCCCTACATCCAGCGATCCGACACGATGGAGGATCGCGAGCGCTATCAGACCCTTTTTGCGGCCCGCCCCGGAGCAGTGGCCGCTCCCACCGCCGGGCTGCACTTCACGGAGGAGATCCTGGCCCGGCTTCGCCGGAAGGGCGTGGACCTGAGCGCGATCACCCTGCATGTGGGAGCCGGGACCTTCGCCCCCATCCTGGCCTCGGATCCGCGGGACCATGTCATGGAGAGGGAGTACTACCGCATCGGTCCTGAAGCCGCGGAGGAGATCGCGGCCACGCGCCGCGCGTCGGGCCGCATCGTGGCGGTGGGGACGACCGTGGTGCGCACCCTCGAGTCCGCGGAGGTTCCGGCCCCCGGATCGGGCCGCATGCAGGTGCGCCCGGGGGACGGGTGGACGGAGAAGTACATCTATCCCCCCTACGAGTTCCAGGTCGTGGACGCTCTCATCACCAACTTCCACCTCCCCCGCTCCACCCTCTTCATCCTGGTCTGCACCTTCGGGGGCCTGGAGCTCATCCGCCGGGCCTACCGCGAGGCGGTCAAGGCCGGGTACCGGTTCTACTCCTACGGCGACGCCATGCTGGTCGTCTGAAGCCCATGCCGATCCGCTACACCCTCGCCGCCACCGATCCCGGATCGCAAGCCCGCGCGGGCCGCTTCGAGAACGCCCGCGGCGGCGTGGCGACGCCCGCCTTCATGCCGGTGGGCACCCAGGCCACGGTCAAGACGCTCCGCCAGTCCGACCTGCGCGCGCTGGGGGCGGACATCATCCTCGGCAACACCTATCACCTGTACCTGCGGCCCGGCCACGCGCTCATCCGCGAGATGGGGGGCCTCCACCGCTTCATGTCCTGGGACCGGCTGCTGCTCACCGACTCGGGCGGGTTCCAGGTCTGGAGCCTCTCCGACCTGAACCGCATCCGGCGGGAGGGCGTGCGCTTCCGCTCCCACCTGGACGGCTCCACCCACGAGTTCACTCCGGAGCTGAGCATGGAGGTGCAGCTCGCGCTGGGCTCGGACATCGTGATGGTGCTGGACCAGTGCCTCGAGTACCCGGCGGAGCACGCCGACGCCGGGGAGTCGGTAGACCTCACCTTACACTGGGCGGAACGCTGCCGCGCTGCGTTCGACCGCGCGAAGCCGGTCGGCGGAGCGGACCCGTCGCTCTTCGGCATCGTGCAAGGGGGCGTGCACGCCGATCTGCGCGCGCGCTGCCTCGACCGGCTCAAGGAGATCGGTTTCGACGGCTACGCGATCGGCGGGCTCTCGGTGGGGGAGCCCAAGAGCGCGATGTGGGACATGGTGGAGGCCGGCATGCCGGGGATGCCCTCGGATCGCCCGCGCTATCTCATGGGTGTGGGCACCCCCGAGGACCTCGTGGAAGGCGTGCGCCGCGGCGTGGACATGTTCGACTGCGTGCTGCCGACGCGCAACGCCCGCAAGGGGACGGTGTTCACGAGCCGCGGCCGGCTGGTGGTCAAGAACGCCGCATACGCCCGGGACCCGCGGCCCCTCGACCCCGCCTGTTCCTGTTATACTTGCCGGCACTACTCCCGGGCCTACATCCGGCATCTCTTCCAATGCGGGGAGATCCTGGGCCCGGAACTGGCCACTCTGCACAGCCTGCACTTCTACTTGGCAACCATGCGCCGGATGCGAGAGGCTATCGTACTTGGGACGTTCCCCGCGTTTCTAAAGGCAGTAC
>CAZWKH010000200.1:0-5079 GCA_964633885.1 uncultured bacterium
CGGCGTCATCCTCTGCGGCATCCGCAGCATGCCGCCGGAAAAGAGCCTCGCCCTGGCCGATCTCTGCGTCCAGTACAAGGGCCGCGGCGTGGTCGGCTTCGACCTCGCCGGAGCCGAGCTCAACCACCCGGCCAAGCTGCATGGGGGCGCCTTCCAGAAGATCCTCGACCACAACATCAACTGCACCTGCCACGCGGGGGAAGGCTACGGCCCCGCGAGCATCCACCAGGCCCTGCACGCCCTGGGAGTCCACCGCATCGGCCATGGGACCCGCCTGCACGAGGACCCGGATCTCCTGGCCTATGTGAACGACCACCGGATCCCCCTGGAGATCTGCCTGACCTCCAACCTGCAGACCGGCCTCGTGGAGCGCCTCGAGGACCACCCGTTCCGGATGTACTACGATCTGGGGCTCCGGGTGACCCTCAACACCGACAACACGCTCATGAGCGACACCGACATCACCCGCGAGTACCGCAAGGCGGTGGAGTCCTTCGGGCTGGGGATCGCCGACGTGCGCAAGCTGGTGCTGAACGGGTTCAAGAGCGCCTTCCTGCCGCTGAAACGCAAGGTGGCGCTCCTGACGCAGGTCCTGGACGAGCTGGACGGGCTGACCGGCCGCGCCTTCGGCCGCGAGTTCGTGCCGCCGCGGGATCACTTCTAGGAAAGGGCGCCATGGAAGGACCGTTGCTCCTCGGCATCGCGGGCGGCTCCGCGTCGGGAAAGTCGCTCGTCACCTCCACGCTCATCGACAGCCTCGGCTCGCGCGAGGTGGTGATGATCGAGCAGGACTCCTACTACAAGGACTTCGCGAGTCTGACGGTGGAGGAGCGGGCGAAGCTCAACTTCGACCACCCCGATGCCTTCGACCGGGAGCTCCTCCTCGACCACATGGAGACCCTTCTGCGCGGGCAGCCCATCGAGAAGCCCACCTACGACTTCACCCGCCACACAAGGCTGCCGGAGACGGTACGGGTGGAGGGGCACCGGGTGATCGTGCTGGAGGGGATCCTGGTCCTGGAGGATCCGGCACTGCGCCGGCTCATGGACATCAAGGTCTTCATCGACACCGACGCCGATGTGCGCCTTATCCGCCGCATCCGCCGCGACACCATGGAGCGGGGGCGGAGCCTGGAATCGATCCTCGACCAGTACGAAGAGAGCGTGCGCCCCATGCACCTCCAGTTCATCGAGCCCTCGAAGCGCTACGCGGACATCATCATCCCGGAGGGGGGGAGGAACCGCGTGGCCATCGACCTGCTCGTCACCAAGGTGCGGAGCATGCTTCGGGGGGCCTCGTGAGCGGGGGGGCGCGGGACGCCGACCGCATCGACTTCGCCCCGGAAGAAGTCGCCCGCTGCGTGGCCGTGGTGCGCTCGCGGACGGGCGAGGTCCCCCGGGCGGCGCTCATCCTCGGATCCGGCCTGGGCAGCTTTGCCGACTCCTTGGAGTCCCCCGTCGCCGTGGACTACCGGGATCTGCCCGGGTTTCCCCTGGCCACGGTGGAAGGCCACGCGGGGCGCCTCGTGGTGGGGCGGACGGGGGGTGTGCCCGTGGTGGCGCAGCAAGGGCGGTTCCACCTCTATGAGGGGTACGCAGCGGCGCAGGTCACCTTCCCGCTGCGGGTCATGCATGCCCTGGGAGCGCGGGTGCTGGTGGTGACCAACGCCTCCGGGGGCATGGACCCCCGCCTGATTCCGGGCGACCTAATGCTCATCGAGGACCAGATCAACTTCCAGTTCCGCAGCCCGCTCCGCGGGCGCGGGCCGCTGGTGGACGGCGATCGCTTCGTGGACATGGCGGAGCCCTTCTCGAAGCGGCTCCTGGCCATAGCCATGGAGGTGGCGGCGGAGAGGGGTCTCTGCAGGACGCGGCTCGGCACCTACTGGGGGAACCTCGGCCCCACCTATGAGACCCGCGCGGAGGTGGCGATGGCGCGCCGCTCCGGGGGGGATGCCGTGGGGATGTCCACGGTGCCGGAAGTGGTCGTGGCACGCCACCTGGGCATGGAGGTGCTGGGCGTCACCTGCATCACGAACCGCGCCGCCGGCCTCTCGCGGGAGCCTCTGTCCCACGCCGAGGTGATGGAGGTGACCGCGCGGCTGCGGGACACCTTCGCCCTGTTCATCGAGGCGCTCATCCCGAGGATTGCTGCTTCCTAGCCCGCGCCGGTCGGTGCCACGAGGGGCGGAGGAGTGAGCCGACCGCTCCGGTCCGCTATGCGCAAGTGCCGATACAGCTTGCGGTTGCCCTATATCTGTCAAGGAATTGTCATTGAAATCTGGCGCGGTTCCGGGTAAACTGAGCCCACGGACTTAGCTTTCCAAGGGGGGTGACTCGGTCCACCGGCACCTCTTTCCCTCCATGTGTCCTCGGGTGGACCAGACTGGACTTAGGGGGTACATCCAAATGCGACTTCCCACGCACAAGCTCTTGCTCGCGCTTCTCCTCGCCGTCGGCCTCGCCGCCTTCGCCGGCGGCGCCTGGGCGCAGTTCCAGGTCACCGAGGTTCGCACCGACATGACCAGTACGGACACCGACGAGTACTTTGAGATCTCCGGAACGCCCGGGGCCAGCCTCGACGGGTACACCTACATCATCATCGGAGACGGAACCACCTCCTGCGGGACCGTCGAGAATGTGACCAGCCTGACCGGCTACTCCATCCAGGCCGACGGCTTCTTCTGCGCCGCCAAGACCTACGCCGGCCATGTCCTGACCGGCTACGACGCCGAGTTCTCGACGATGAACTTCGAGAACAGCGACAATGTCACCCACCTGCTGGTGGCCGGCTGGACCGGCACCAACGGGATGGATCTGGACACCAACGACGACGGCACGCTCGATGCGACGCCCTGGACCTCGATCGTGGACGGGGTCGCCCTGGTGACCCCCGCCGTAATCAACTGCGCGGGCGGGGTCGAGTACACCTACTATCCCTCGGCCACGGTCGGGCCGGACGGCGCCTATGTCCCCGGGCATGTCTACCGCTGCAGCGACACCGGGGCCTGGGTCATCGGGCAGTTCGCGATCAACATCGACGACTCTCCGGGCACGACCAACCCCACCTGCCTGAACCCGCCGCCCGAGTTCCTGCGCCAGCCCCGCAACCCCTGCGTGCCCTTCGTGGCCCAGACCACGACCGCCCAGGCGATCGTGCTCAGCGCGGTCGCGGCCGACATCCACTACTGGGTGAACGGCGGCGCGGAGACCGTGGCCGCCATGGCGCTCGTCGCCACCTCCGGGGACACCGCGACCTTCGAGTACGCCCTTCCCGCTCAGGGCAACAACGGGGACCTGGTCGAGTATTTCGTGACCGCCTACAACGCCAACCCCGACACCACCCAGGGCTACACCCAGGGCTACTTCGTCGGCACCAAGGACATCCGCAGCCTTTACGCAAACGACGCCAACGGCGCCAACATCTACCGCTACTACGGGGCACGGGTGCAGGGCAATGTCACCCTGCCCCCCGGCGTGATCCAGGTTCTCAACACCGACTACAACATCCAGGACGCCACGGGCGGGATCAATGTGTTCGACTACGGGGTCCACTCCGTGCAGCCGGCGCTGGGTGACGACATCACCGTCGAGGGCGTGATCGAGCAGTACAACGGGAAACTGGAGATCACGAGCAGCAGCACCTGCGACACGCTGCTGGTCGAGATCAACGGCCCCGGCACCGTGCCCGCGCCCGCGCTCGCCACCACCTGCGACGACTTCGAGGCGATCGAGAACGACCTGGTGAAGATGATGCTGGTGAAGTTCCCGGTGGGGACCGACACCCTGCGCGCGAACACCAACTACCGCGTCACCAACTGCTATGCCGACACGCTGATCCTGCGCGTGGACGGGGACACGGACATCCCCGGCATGGCCGCGACCACGCTCTACGCGAATGTGACCGGCATCGCCTCGCAGTTCGACTCGTCCAGCCCGTTCAACGCGGGCTACCAGATCATCCCGCGCTTCGCCAGCGATGTCGTATTCGTCGCCACGACCGGCATCGAGGACCTGAACCCGCGGCCGATCGCGCGGCTCCTGCAGAACGCCCCGAACCCCTTCAGCCGCTCGACCGAGATCCGCTACCAGGTCCCGGCCGGCGCGAAGGCGGGGGACCTGGTGCCGGTGACGATCCGCGTCTTCGACATCCAGGGCCGCCTGGTGAGGACGCTGGTCGATGGGCTCCAGAGCCCCGGTGAGCATGTCATCGCGCTGGGCGGCGACGCGTTCCAGGACGCCGGCAGCGGCATCTACTTCTATCGCCTCGAGACGGGCGGACAGGCCCTCACGCGGCGACTGGTCTACCTGGAGCAGTAGCATCGAGGCGGATCACGCTCCGCGGGAGGGGGCCGGGTAACCGGTCCCCTCTCTTTTTTTTGCCGCCCGCGGCTGACGCCCCGTCCCGCACCCGGTAGCATCATCCGCATGAACGGTCTCTCTCGATCCCGCCTCCTCGCTTCCTGCCTGCCGGCCGCGGCGCTGTTGCTGGGGTTTGCGGGGTGTGCGCGCCGGCCTCCGGGGGAGATGGAGGATCTGGACGCGGAAACGGCGGCGGCCCCCTTCGTCGAGCTCGTCCGTCTGCGCGCGCAGGCTCCCCTTCGCGGCGACATGGTCGGAGGTACACAAGGGGACTGGCTGCTGCGCAACGAACGAATTGCGGTGGTTGTGGGTGGAGTCGTGGAAGGGGATCGTTCCCACGCAGGCTGGATCCTGGACGCCGCCCCTGAGGGAGGGTTCGACCTGCTCGCGGGGATCCACATCGCCGCGGGCGCAGCCGGGTCCGCCGGCGCCGAGGGGCTGGTGGACTTGGTGGCTCCCGACACGGCCGGCATGGGGGAGTCCCGGCGGGGGCTTCTCGTCCGCGCGCATCTTCCGGAACGCCCCTGGATCCGGGTCGAGACCCGCTTCATCCTGGAAGCGGGGTCGCATGCTCTGGCCGTTGCGACACGCTTCCTCAACATGGGGACCGACACCACCCTGGTTCCCACCGCCGATCTGATTCTCTGGGGCCAGGCCGAGCCTTTCGCTCCAGGGCCGGGGTTCGAGCCGCCCAGCCCGGAGGAGGAAGTTCCCTAC
>CAZWKH010000201.1:0-5069 GCA_964633885.1 uncultured bacterium
CGGGATCGCTTCTCCGGGGCCTCGGCCGGGACGCCGCGCTGTACCTTCTGAGCCGGCTGGGATGGACCCGACGATGGGTGGTCCTGCTCCTGGGTCTGGGGGTCTGGGTCTTGTTCCTGCGGAGCGGCATCCACGCCAGCGTGGCCGGAGTCCTGGTCGCGATGGCGGTTCCCCACCGAGGCGTCTCGCTCCTCGAGGAGATGGAGCATGGGCTGGGCCCCTGGGTCGCCTACTGCATCATGCCCGTCTTCGCCCTGGCCAACGCGGGGGTGGCGATCGATGTCGGGTCCCTGGCCGGGTCGCTGCGGCAGCCGGTGCCCCTGGGAGTGATCCTGGGCCTGGTCCTTGGCAAGCAGATCGGCATCCTGGGATTCTCCTGGCTGGCGGTGAAGCTCGGCTGGGCGGCCCTGCCCGACGGCGTGGGCTGGCGAAGCGTGCATGGGGCGGCGGTGCTGGGCGGGATCGGGTTCACGATGTCGCTCTTCATCGCGACCCTCGCCTTCGGTGAGGGTGGGCTTCTCGACGCGGCCAAGACCGGTATCCTTGCCGGGTCCTTGATCTCGGCGGTGCTGGGCGCGGCGTTGCTCGCCGGCACGCCCGCCCGGCGCAACGGAGGTACGGCGTGAGATGCACCGGACGGGCGGTGGCCGCGTGACCGCGGAGCGGATCCCCTTCGTGAAGCTGGAGGGCTGCGGGAACGACTATGTGTTCGTGGACGCCGGCCTCACCCCCGAGGGGGTCTCCGCGGAGATCCTCGGCCCCTTGGACCGGTTCGCCCGGCGGGTGTCGGACCGCCATTTCGGCGTGGGCGGCGACGGATTCATCCTGCTCGAGCCGGGCGACCTCTCCCCGGTGCGCATGCGGATGTGGAACGCCGACGGCTCGGAAGGGCTCCTCTGCCTGAACGGACTGCGCTGCGCGGCCAAGTACGCGGCCGAATCGGTACCGGGCCTGGGCGCGGCCTTCGTCGTGGAGACCGGGGCCGGGGAGCGCATGGTGCGCGCCCACCGAGACGCGCAGGGCATGGTCGCAGAGGTGGAGGTCTGGGCCGGCGAGCCCGACTTCCGCAGGGAGGCAATCCCCGCCAGGGGACTCGGTCCCGAGATCTGGGGGGAGCGGTTCCCTGCCGGGAAGGTGGAGCTGCCGGGCTTCGGGGTGACCGTCGGCAACCCGCACCTCGTTCTCTGGGCCGCCCGCGAGGAAGTGGTGCAGCAGGCGGAGCTCGCGGTCTTCGGGCCGCGCCTCGAGAAGGACCCCAGGTTCCCCAAGGGCGTCAATGTGCATGTGGCGGCGGCTTCCGGCCAGGACAGGCTGGTCCTGCGGAGCTGGGAACGGGGTTCAGGGATCACCCTGGCTTGCGGCACCGGCGCCGTCGCGGCCTACGCCGTGGCTCTGCGTCTGGAGGAGATCTCCGGCGAGGCCGTGGTGCGCATGCCCGGGGGCGAGGTCTCGATGCGCCGTGAGGAGCCCGGCGGCCTCGTGATGCGCGGCCCTGCGCGCGAGGTCTTCCGGGGGACCCTGCCGGTCGCCTGACGCGTCGTCCCCCCTCGCCGCCGCGGCCTTGCGGGTGTATCTTGTCAGTGGCCGCGGGAAGGAGGACCCCGGGGATGCCCACGCGTTCGGGGCCGTGGGCAGTGATCCTTGCTGGAGGGCAAGGCGCCCGCATGAGGGCGGCGATCCGTGCCTGGCTCGGCGAGGATCGGCCCAAACAGTATTGCGTATTCACCGGCACCCGTTCGCTCCTCGAGCATACGGTGGAGCGGGCGGCTGCCGTCGTTGGCCGTGACCGCGTCATCATCGTGGTCAGTCCCGGCCAGCGTGCCTTCCTTCCCGAGGCCGCGTGCCTGCACGGACGCATCCTGGAGCAGCCCTACGACAGGGGCACGGCCTTCGCCGTCTACTTCTCCCTCGCGGCCGTGCTCACTCTCGACCCCGACGCCAGCGTCCTTCTCCTTCCCTCCGATCACTTCATCCGCCCGGAGAGGGCCTTCGTGGCCGCGGCCGCCCGCGTATTGGGGCTCGTCCGCCACTACCCGGACCAGATGATCCTGCTCGGGGTGGACGCGGAAGAGCCCGAGACCGACTTTGGCTGGATCGAGCCCGAGGGCACGCCCGGCTCCTGGCAGCGGACCTGGGACGCGGGCATGCCCGCCCGGGTGAAGGCCTTCCACGAGAAGCCGCCGCTCGCGGCGGCGCGGCGCCTGCACAAACGCAGCTGCCTGTGGAGCACCTTCATCGTCGCCGGCGGGGCGCAGGCGATGTGGTCGGCGGGGGAATCGGCCCTGGGCAGGGAGATGGCCCGGTTCGAGGCGTTCCGCGCCGGTCTGACCCCGGGGCGGGAGCCCGACCCGCGTCTGGTGCGCGCGGTGGCAACGCTCTACGAGGACGCTCCGCGCCGCGACTTCTCGATGGATGTGCTCTCCCGAGTGCTCCACCGGCTCCTCGTCATGCCCCTGCGCAATGTGGAGTGGAGCGACTGGGGACGGCCGGAGCGGGTGGATGCCACCCTGAGGCGGATGGGACGGCCGGAGCTCTTCGCGGGCCGGCCCGCGCCTAGACGGATTCGGGCGAATGCGCTCCGGGAGATCCCAGCACATCCAGCCGCCGCCGCAACAGGTCCTCCGCCTGATCGGGAAGCAGAGGCGCCAGCGCTCGAGCCCCAATCCCCAGGTACGGGGTGAGCTTCGACTCCGCCAGCACCGGCGAGCCGGAGGGCAGGAACAGCGTGAGGCCGAGCACGAGGAAGAGCCCGATGAGCGCCCCACGCACGAGGCCGAAGACCCCGCCCAGCGCACGGTTCACTCCGCCCAGGCTCGCCGCCTCGATCACCTTGGTGAGAAGGTGCGCGAGGAGCGTCGCCGCGATGAGGGTCACCACGAAGATCACGATCAGCGACTCCGAGTACCCGCTGGTGGCGTAGGGCAGGATCCCCGCGAGGTGCGGGGCCAGCGACGAGGCCAGAGCGAGGGCGAGCAGGATCGCGGCCAGGACCCCTACGATGTTCAGGATCTCCCGCACGAGCCCCTTCCACACCCCGGCCCCGATCGAGAACAGCAGGATGGCGATGAGCGCGATGTCGAGCAGGTTCATATGCCCCCGTTCATGGCCGGTTTGCCCGGCCCCGCCTGGAAGACCTGGGCCTCGAAGACGCTGATCCGCGCGCCCGCTCGCCAGGCGTCGGGGGGAAGCCCCGCCTTCACGCAGGCCTGGCTCAGGAGCGTTTCGCGATCCCAACCATACTCCTCGGCCAGCTGCGGCAGGAGAAGCCCGAAGTGCCTTCCCTCGGTGATGACCACGCCGTGGCGTCCCGCCGTCACCTCCGCCGCGGACTCCACCTCGCGCGGCGCGCCGAGCACGCTCACCTCGACGGTGAGCTCCTCCATCTCCTCGGGATCGACCGGGTCGAAGCGCGGGTCCTCGTGCGCCGCGGCCCGCGCGGCTCGCGCCACCGCTTCCCAAAGCGGCCGGTCGGCGCGCACCGTGCCGATGCATCCCCTGAGCTCATGCCCGTGCCGGAGGGTCACGAACGCGCGTCCCGGCGCACGCAGGGCCTCGGTGATGCGCCGCAGCTCCAGCACCGGATAGGGCGCCGCGAGCGGCGTGCGCGCGGATTCATAGGCCAGTCGCAAGAGCGCGTCCGACTCCGCGGGGAGGAGGTCCCGCTCGTAGGCCAGATACTCCACCTTCTGCGGCGGCATGCCCCGGTAGAAGGCGGCGGCGAGGTAGCCCACCACGCTCTGGGTTTCGCCGCTGGCGTCGCCGCTGTCGCGGTAGGAGAGAACCCGCGAGGTCTCCGCACCGGCGATCCCCGCGCCCAGCATCACCGCGACGAGCGCGTCGCCGCCGCAGGCCTCCGCCCGCCCCTCGTGGAGGTCCTCCCAGAGGGAGGTCGGCGCGAAGGCGCGGACATGCTCGGTCACGCGCCCGTCCAGCCTGCGGGCCACTTCCCGCGGGTGGTAGTGGGAGAGGTCCGTGGAGGCGACGAGCAGGACCTTGGGGTTGTCGAGCGCGCGGGACAGGAGGTTGGCGAGCAGCTCCACATTGCTGCGCGAGCGGAAGCCCATCAGCACCGGGACGATGCGCACCCCGGGAAGGACCCGCTGCAGGAAGGGGATCTGCACCTCCAGCGAGTGCTCGCGCCGGTGCGCTTCCGGAGCGGCCACAACGCCGTCGCCCGCCTCCAGGAAGAGCTCCGCCAGCTCCTCGTCCACATGGGCGTCGCCGAGCGGCGTGCGGAACGCGCCCGCGGGGTACACCGCGATCCCCTCGAAGCCGATGTAGTGATCCGGACCCACCAGCACCGCGGTGGTGAAGGAGCGGCCGCGCAGACAGGCGAAGGCTTCCGCGGCCACGAGCCCGGAGTAGAGATACCCCGCGTGGGGGCAGGCGATGGCCTTCAGATCCCGGTCGGGCTCCAATCCGCATGCGGCATCCCGCAGAAGCCCATCCACGGTCGCGGCCAGTTCCTCCGCGTCACGGGGATAGAATGAGCCCGCCACCGCGGGATCCCGCACCACACGGGCATGACTCAACGGGAATCCTCCCAGGATAGTGAACGATCGCGTTGACGGTAGCACCGCGCCGAGGGGCGGACAAGGGCGCGGCCCCGGCGCCGGGGCGCGCATCGCGCGGGCGGGCAGGCCCGGACCGCGTTGACACCTGCGAGCGCCTGTTTCTATCCTCTCCGGGCCGTTTCGTTCGCTCCGGCTTCCCCTCGCCATCGGTTCGACACCGTCCCCGCACCACTGCGGAAGGAGGCCTTCATGCCGGCAGGCGTCTTCCATCTCATGGGTCAGCGCGATCACGAGCAGGTCGTGTTCTGCTCCGACAAGGCCACCGGCCTCAAGGCCATCATCGCCGTTCACAATACCGTGCTCGGGCCGGCGCTCGGCGGCTGCCGGATGTGGACCTTCGCCAGCGAGGCCGAGGCCCTGGAGGATGTGCTGCGGCTCTCCCGCGGCATGACCTACAAGGCGGCCGCGGCGGGGCTCAATCTGGGCGGAGGAAAGGCCGTCATCATCGGCGACCCCAAGACGCAGAAGACCGAGGCTCTCTTCCGCGCCCTCGGC
>CAZWKH010000202.1:0-5001 GCA_964633885.1 uncultured bacterium
CATTGAGCATGCCGTTGAAGAGGATCTCGACGAGGGTGCGCCGGTAGTCTCCCACCGTGCCCCGGGTGGCGCGGGGATGCTTGAAGAGCAGGCCGACCTGGGTCACCGTCTGCTCGGGATCCACGGCCGGCGCTGCGCGAAGCCCCTCGCGCAGGGGGACCCCGAAGACCAGCCGGTCCGCCGGCGCCGCGGGGCGTGGGATGGCGCCGAAGCGGGCGCGGATGAGGCCCTCGACCTGGTCGGCGTCGAAGTCGCCCACCGCCACCACGGCCATGAGATCGGGCCGGTACCAGCGGGCGTAGAACTCCCGCAGGCGATCCGCGGTCGCCCCCTCGAGGATCTCGGGCCGGCCGATGGGGAAGCGCTCCGGGTAGCGCGAGCCGGCCAGGAGCACCGGCCACTGGCGGGTCCGGATGCGCTCCTGGGCGCCGCGGCCCTGGCGCCACTCCTCGAGGATGACCCCGCGCTCCTTCTCCACCTCGGCGGGATCGAAGGTGATGCCGCGAGCCCAGTCGCTCAGCACCTCCATGCCCTTGTCGAGGAGCCCCTCCCGGTCGGTGGGGATCTCCAGCATGTAGACGGTCTCGTCGAAGCTGGTGTAGGCGTTCAGGTCCGGTCCGAACCGCGCCCCGATCGACTCCAGGAAGGAAATCAGCTCGTTGGCCTCGAAGTGCTCGGTGCCGTTGAAGGCCATGTGCTCGACGAAATGGGCAAAGCCCTGCTCGTCGTTCCGCTCGAGGATGGAGCCCGCGTTCACGGCGACCCGCAGCTCGGCGCGATGCTCGGGTTTGCGGTTCTCGCGGACATAGTAGGTCAGGCCGTTCTCGAGCCTGCCGATGCGCAGGCCCGGGTCGAGGGGAAGCGGGTCGGAGTCGGGGGGGAGGGCGAGAACGGGGCGGGCGAGGCAGACGCCGAGGAGGAGGAGGGCAAGGGCCGACCGCGATCTCATGCGCGTTCCTTTCGACGGGGCGGGATGAACGCGCAGATTCTAGTGGAAGCGGGCCCGACCGGCCAGCGGGGGCTCAGGCAGCCCGGCGACCCCGGTTCTGCCCGGCTTGGAGGGCCTCGTCGAGCTCGCGGATCGTCTGGCGCATCCACTCCGCCTGCTCGGCGTGGCGGCAGGTGATGCCGGCGTGCTCGGCGAAGACCTGCAGTGCCTGAAGGTCCTCCGTGTCGAAGTCTCCGCCGTCGCTCGGATTGGTGACATTGAGAACGCCCACCAACTCCTCGCGCACCTCGATGGGAACCACCATGGAGGCGGTGATGGGATAGTCCTTGGGCACGAACCCCTCGTACCGGGAGGTGTCCACCGTGGTGCCCAGAAGGAGCGGCTCGCGATGCTCGGCCACCCATCCGGCGATCCCCTCGCCGACCTTGGAGCGCAAGCCGAGGAGCCTTGCCGAGTCCTCCCGCCCCACCGCCGAGCGCACCTCCAGATCGCCGGTGGCGCGATCCAGGAGCATGAGGGACACCTGCCGGCAGTTGAAGGTGTCCAGGCAGGCCCGCGAGATGATGTCGAAGATGGCCTGCCGGTTGTTCTCCGTGCTCACCGCGCGGCTCACGGTGAGCAGGGCGTAGAGGTGGTCGCAGTGGCGCCGCATACGCCCCGTCGCCTCCCGCCGCGACTCGCGGATCCTCCGGCGCAGGCCCACGACCTGGCGTTGCTGGCGGGTGAGGTGGGCGGTGAAGAGGAACACGAGCAGGGAGAGCCCGACGATGAGGAAAGACTCGGTTCCCGCCCATGGCCAGAGCGTCGCGAGTGATTCGTGAAGGCGGGGGAGGAGTCCCGTCATGAACCCCAGGGTCGTCAGCATGGTGACGCCCGCGATGAGGATCCAGTTGTGCCAGGACATGCGGTCGAGGGCGACATCCTCTCCCGTGGGATCCGCTGGATCGATGCAGACGATCCCCATGTCTCGGGGCGGCCGGGCTGATGCCATCGGGACTCCTTCACGCGGCGCACACTACGCCGTTCCCCCCTTATCGGCAGGGGCCGGGGCGCCCTCCTTCGGGCCCCGGTGAGCGCCCTGGCAATCGGGTGGAAATCCCCCGGAACGGGCCCGAAGGGCAATTACCATGGAATCTGCAATCCCGAGAAATCTGATGCGGATTCAGGCCTCAGCGGCCGGCAGAGGGCCCCGCGGGGCGCAGGAAGGCATAGGCCAGCATGCCGCTGTTCAGGTCGATGAAGGCGTGGAGGGCCATGGGGACCCAGAGGCTTCCGCTGATCAGGTAGAGGATGGCCATGGCCAGGCCCACCAGTGCCGTCTGCCCGACGCCGCGGGTTCCCTGGTAGGCATGGGCCATCCCGAAGAGGAGCGCGCCCAGCAGGACGGCCGGGACCGGCGCGACCAGGGCCCGCAGGTACCAGATCAGGTACCCGCGGAAGAGGATCTCCTCGCAGATGCCGGCGGTCAGGGAGAGCGCGCCGAAATGGAGGAACTCGCGCCGCGTGTGGGGGAGCAGGGGGCGAAGCGGCTCGAGGTGGGCGAGCACCACCGCGCGCTCCTCCTCGTCGGTTTCTCGGGTGAGCCGCACTCTCTGGCGCCCGGCGAAGACGGCGAAACCGGCGGCCACCGCGAGCGCGACCCAGAACCCCCAGCCTGAGGGGACCCGCAAGCCCAGTTCCGACCAGGGCCGCCCCTGCCACTTCCAGGCCGCGAGGCTCGCCGCCAGCAGCCCCCACTCGGTGACGAGGCTCTGGGCGTAGGCACGGTGCCGGGCGTTGCGCACCCGCTCGGCGACCGCCCGCACCAGGTGCGGATACCAGAAGAGGAGATCGTGGACGGGGAGCAGGATGGTGACCAGCGCCACCACCAGGTGATCGAGCGGAGTCACCACCTGCGGGGGTTTCCTCCCGGGCGGGGGCGGGAAGGGTTCTCCTGCCGGCGCCTAGTCCTCGGCACCGCTTTCGCTCTTCTGCAGCTCCAGGAGCCTCTCGATCTCCGCTTTCACGAAGGGCGTGGGCGGGTCCTCCAGCGCACGGGTCAGGTAGTCCGTCGCCTCCGGCCCGCGGTCCATCAGCCGGTACAGGTAGCCGAGGTGGTAGTAGATCTCCGAGAGATCCTCGCGTCCCTGCTCGCGGGCGAGCCGCAGGGAGCGCAAGAACATGCCCTCGGCTTCCTCGTAGCGGCGGAGCCGGACCAGCGTCCAGGCCAGGGTGTCGAGGTGCCCCGGGTCGTCCGGCGTGAGGCGGTTCGCCTTCTCCGCCAGCTCGTAGGCCCGCTCCGCGTTCTCGCTCGCGTCGGCGTAGCTCATGGCCAGATTGTTGTTGTAGACGGCGTTCTCGGGGTCCCGCGCGAGCAGCATCTCGCCGATGAAGATGGCGTCGTCGAAGCGGCGGACGGTGGCCAGGAAGAAGCTGGCCATCTCGAGGAGCTGCGTGTCGGTCATGCGCGAGGAATCGGGAGCCGCGAGCAGGGAGTCCGTCTCCACCACGCGCCGCAGGGTCGCGTAGCCCTGCTCGTCGCGTCCCACGCGCAGGTAGTCCACACCCAGGCGGAAGAGCACCGAGGGGTCGGGCTCGGCGAGCCGGATGTAGCGCTCGAGGCGCATGATCGCCTCGCCGCGGCGTCCTTCCTCATCCGCGATGATCCCCAGCCCGAGCTGCGCGCCGGGATAGTCGGGGTTGGCCTCCGTGCACTCGGTGAACTCGCGCCGCGCCTTGTCGTTCTGTCCCAGGCGGAGATGCAGCGAGCCGAGGACGCAGGAGAGGTTCTCGATCCTCGCCCCCTGGTCCCGGGCGCGCAGGAGGAATTCGATGGCCTCGTTCTCCCTTCCGGGCTGGTCCGCCAGGGTGAGGCCGAGCAGGCGGAGCGCGTTGCCGTCCTCCGGGTCCAGGACGAGGGCGTCGCGCAGATGGGCCTGTCCCTCCTCCATGCGGCCGCGGCGGAGCGCGCTCGCGGCCAGGTAATAGAGCACCTCCGGATCATGGGGGTTCTCCTGACTGACCCCGGTGAGGAGGATCGTCGCCTCGGTGTCCTTGGCCAGGAAGAACTTGGCGATGCCCAGGGCCTTGCGGTTTCCCAGGATCGGATCGCGCGCCGAGGCCTCTTCGAGCAGGGGCTCCGCCTTCGCGTAGTCGCCGGCGGCGAGATGCGCCCGGCCCAGGAGCGCCAGGTCGGCGGGGTCCATGTCCTCGGGGGCCCGCGCGCGCAGGATGCGGACGATCCCCTCGAAGCTCGGGCGGTGGGTGTCCTCCAGCGTGAAGGCGCGCCGGTAGTGGACCATGGCCGCCGCGGTGTCCCCCTTGGCCTCCAGGAGCTCGCCCAGCGCCGCCTGGGATGGGTAGTCGGCCGGGTTCAGTTCGAGCGCCCGGGTGTAGGCGCTCCGGGCGTCGTCGTCGCGGCCCGCCATGCGGAGCGCCTCGCCGAGAGCCTGGTGCGCCTCCGGCACCTCGGGCTCCGCGTCGACCGCCTCCTCCAGCGCTTTCACCGCCGCGGGTCCGTCCTTCTTGCGCAGGGCGTTCTGTCCCGCCGCCCAGGCGCGCCGGCCCCGATCGGTTTCCATCGGCATGTCCTGCCCGCTCACGGCGCGGTCCGCGAGGAGCCGGACGCCGCGCTGCGCCTCCACATTGTCCGGATCCCGGGCGAGCACCCAGCG
Organism: uncultured bacterium; assembly: GCA_964633885.1. GTDB lineage: Bacteria > Eisenbacteria > RBG-16-71-46 > JABDJR01 > JABDJR01 > CAVXKA01. The sequence continues at coordinate 4,603 of CAZWKH010000202.1, forward strand.
ATACTGCTTGAGCGCCTCGGCGGCGGCCGCGCGGACATCCTTCACCTGGGAGTTCAGGATCCCCGAGGTGAGGGAGCGGGCCAGGAGCAGATGCCCTTCCAGGCGCGTCGGGTCCATGGCGATGGCCCTGGTGAACGCGGCGGCCGCGTTCATCATGTCGCCCGCGTCGAGGAAGGTCTCGCCCTCGAAGAGGACGAAGTCCACCGCGTTGGAGTCCACGGCGGCCGGGGATCCCTCCAGCTCGACGGGGATGGTCGTCTCCTGGGCGGCCGGGGAGGAGGCCGCCAGGGCCATGGCGAGGCAGGCGAGGAGAAGCGGGGTAAGGGTGCGCATAGATCGATGATTGTATACCCTCGGACGGGGGTCCATTCTCCAGGCATCCGACACGGGAATCCTCCT
>CAZWKH010000203.1:0-4979 GCA_964633885.1 uncultured bacterium
TGCGGGGGCGGGGTTCGGCGAAGACGAGGCGGGGCGGGCCCCGGCGCGCGCTGCACCTGGTGTACAGCCACTACGCGAGCGATCCCCGTACGCGCCGCCAGGCCGAAGCGCTGCGCGACGCGGGGTGGGAGGTCACCGTCCGCTGCCTCGCGCGGGAGGGCGAGCCCGCCGAGACCCTGCTCGACGGGGTCCGCGTGCGGGCGACCTATGTGCCGCGCTACCGGGGGAGATCGCTCACCCGCTACCTCCGCTCCTACGGGCGGTTCCTGACCGGAGCGGCGGCAGAGATCGCCCTCCATCCCCGCCGCTACCACTTCGTGCATGTCCACAGCCTCCCCGACTTCGCCGTGCACGCCGCGCATCCCGCGCGGTGGGGCGGCGCCGGGGTCGTGCTCGACATCCACGACCTGGTGCCGGAGCTCTTCATCGAACGGTTCGGAACCGAGCGGGCATGGGCGCTGCGGCTGGCCAGGCTCTCCGAGCGGCTGAGCTGCGCCTCGGCGACCCATGTGCTGACCGCCAACGAGCAGTTCCGGGAGCGTCTGGTCGCCCGCGGCGTCCCCGCGGCCAAGGTCTCGCTCAACCTGAACCTGCCGGATGAAACGGTGTTCTGGCGCGAGGATCCGCCCCCGCCACCCGAGACACCGGTCCTGGCCTATCACGGCACGCTGGTGCCTCGGTACGGCCCCGACCTGCTCCTGGAGGCGGCGGCTCGCCTTCTGCCGAGGTTCCCCGCGCTCGCGGTGCGGATCGTGGGTGACGGCGATCAACGCGCGGAATTGGCGGCGCGGGCGGCGCAGCCCGACCTCGCCGGCCGCGTCTGGTTGAGCCCCGACCGCGTGCCGATCCACGGCATCCCCGATGCGCTGGGGCGCGTGAGCGTGGGCGTGGTGGCCAACCGCCCCGACAGCTTCTCGCGGCTCGTGCTGCCCACCAAGCTCCTCGAGTACCTCGCGCTGGGCATCCCGGCTGTGGTGACGCGCACCGAGACCACCGACTACTACTTCGAGCCCGGGGAACTCACCACGGTCGAGCGCCCGGATCCGGAGGCCCTCGCGGAGGCGATCGCGCCCCTCCTGGCCGATCCCGCCCTGGCCCGCCGGAGGCTGGAGAGCGCCCGGGGGTTCTTCATCCGCCACGCCTGGGAACGGGAGCGGGCGGAGTATGTGGCCCTGGCGGGGCGGCTGGCGCGCCGGTAGACGCGGCCTCGTCGGGGTTCCGTTGCGCGTCGGTCGTTGACCCCTTCCCCCGTCCGGCCTGAGAATGGCGCGCATGAATCCGCCTCAATTCCCCGCCGATGACCGCGAGGTCCTCGGCTGGTACCCGGCCGAGAGCCTCTTCCTCAACCTGCACGGGAACTACGACTACATGACCGCGGGCTACTACATCTCGCAGGACTTGGAGGCGCAGGGATACCCCGTGGCGCCCACCTGCCTCGACATCCTGGACGGGTATGTCGTGCCGCTCATGCTCGAGAAGGCCCGCCTCGCCGGACTCCCGGTGCCCGGCTATTACATCACCAACGGCTACTTCGAGCCGCCGGTGATCGTGGACCCGGTCAACCCCTTCATGTCCGGGCACAGCATCGTGCTCAAGCGCGGGCATCAGGAGCGGGTGGCCCGCTCCATGACCCGCAACTCCACCTACGCCATCTGCTGCCAGGAGCTCCCGCCGGGCGCCCAGGTCCGCAGCTTCCGCGCCGTGCTCGGCTGGTCGGCGGACAAACGCTACCGCGAGCTTGCCGCGGGCATCTGGCGGGTCTTCCGCATTCCGGCGGCGGTCGTGCGCGTGGTGATCGGCGAGGACGGACGGCCGCTCTTGAGCGCGCTGCAGCCGCTCACCAAGCTCAAGGCGAAGGAACGCGCCCATCTCAACCGGGTGGTGACATGGCCCGCATAGGCGTATACATCGAGCGCTACACGGTGAACCGCTCGGAGGAGATGGAAGCGCTCATGCGCTTCGGGTGGGAGGCGCAGCGCCTCGGCCACCACATGGAGTTCCTGTTCCGGCCGGACATGTACAAGATCCCGCAGTTCGACGCGCTCTTCATCCGCTCGCTCACCGACCCCCTGAACTCGGCTTTCGTGGCCTCCCGGACCGCCGAGCTGCACGGGCTGCGGGTCATCGACGATTCCGCCTCGATCCTCGTCTGCTGCGACAAGATCCACATGTACCGCCGTCTCATTCAGGCCGGAGTGCCGATGCCCGACACGGTGTTCCTGCGGGAGGCGGATGTGACCCAGGCCAAAGCCGAGGAACTGCTCGCCGCTCTCGGTTCGCCTCTCGTGCTCAAGGCCCCCAACTCCTCTTTCTCGCTGTATGTGGACCGCGTGAGCCGGCCCAAGGAATTCGTGAAGACGGGCAAGCGCTACCTGCGACGCGCCGACCGCATCCTCGCGCAGCGCTTCGTGCCCTCCGAGTTCGACTGGCGGGTGGGGCTCTTGGGCGGAGAGGTCCTCTATGTCTGCCAGTACGGTATCCCCAAGCGCCGCTGGAAGATCATGACCTACACGGAGAGCGGCCGCGTCATCTCAGGTCCCGTGCGGGCGATGACCCCGGAGGAGGTGAGCCCGGCGTTGCTCGACACCGCGCGGGCGGCGGCGGCCGCCATCGGCAAGGGGCTCTACGGCATCGACATCAAGCAGAGCGGCGACGCCTTCCATGTGATCGAGGTGAACGACAACCCCACCATTGCGGTGGGGGAAGAGGACAAGGCCTCCCCGGATCTCTACGAGCGCATCGTCCGCTACCTGGCGGGCGAGTGGGGATAGGGCCATGACGATTCGCGTGCGGCGCGCCGCCGAGGGAGACCTCGACGCGCTGGTACGGCTCGAGGATGTCTTCCCGGGCGACCGGTTCGACGCCGCGCACATCCGCCAGCTCCTCGCGCGCTCCGATTCCACCGTGTTCGTGCTGGACGACGCGGGCGCCGTCGTGGGCTCGGCCTTCGTCCTGTGGCAGAGGAACCTCGGCGTGGCCCGCCTCTACTCCATCGCCGTCGATCCCGCGCGCCAGGGAGGCGGGCTCGGCGCCCTGCTCCTCGACGCCGCGGAGCGAGCGGCGCTGCGGCGGGGGCTCGGGGGGATGGTCCTCGAGGTGCGCGAGGACAACCTGCGGGCACGCGCCTTCTACGAGAAGCGCGGGTACAGGGTCACCGCGCGGCTAACCCGCTACTACGAGGACGACGCTCCCGGCGTGCGCATGGCCAGGCGGCTCGATGAGGACCCGGAACCGCTCGTGCGCCTCCCTGTCCCCTATTACGCCCAGACCGAAGAGTTCACCTGCGGCCCCGCCTGCCTGATGATGGCCATGAAGGGTCTCGACCCGGCGTTCCCCCTCACCCGCGCGCTGGAGTTCATGCTCTGGAAGGAGGCCACGCTCATCTTTATGACCTCGGGGGTGGGGGGCTGCGGGCCGATGGGGCTGGCGGTGGCGGCCCGCCGGCGCGGGTTCCGCGTGGAGGCGGTGGTGAGCAACCGGCGCGTCCCCTTCCTGTCCTCGGTGCGCAGCCGGTCCAAGAAGGAAGTGGTTACCCTGGTCCACCAGGAGCTGCGCCGGGAGGCGTTGGAGCGCGGCGTCGAGGTGGACACCTTCGGCTTCGGGCTGGCCACGCTGCGCGACGGCATGCGGCGAGGGCTGGTCCCCATCGTGCTCATCAGCACCTACCGCCTGCACCGGATTCGCTCCCCTCACTGGGTGGTGGTGACCGCGCTGGACGGAGAAAGCGTCACTTTCCACGATCCTTACGAGGCCTTCTATGTGCACGACAGCCGGAAGGGGCGCGACATCAGGGTCCCCGGGGAGGAGTTCCTGCGCATGACCGCCTTCGGCTCGGGGGGGTTCCGGGCCGTGGTCATGGTGGGGGCGGAGCAGTAGGGACCCCTGCCCTTCGGTCGACTACTCTCCGCCGGCCGTCAGATCCACCCAGTTGGGGAGTTGGCCTGCGCTGGTGAAGGTCTCGCCGCTGCAGGTCAAAGGATCGGCGTCGCGGTCCTCTTTCGTGATGATCAGCTCGGCCCGCGACGCGATGCCCCTTGTTTGGAACGACTGGAACAGGAAGTCCGTCATCACATCGAAGCAGGAGATCAACCTCCACCCGTTCGGGGTGGAGACCCGCACCGCGATGTCCGACATCGTACCGTCGCCTCCGTGATGACCCAGAACCTGCCCCTCCCCGACCGTGTCCCCCACCGCGAGGGCCAGTGTCAGGCCCACATGGAAGATGCGGAATTCGAACGCCGGGTAGTCCCTGGAGGTGATCCAGATCTGGGTGCCTTCGAACTCGGGTGCCAGCTTCGCCACCGTCCCGCGCACCGGGGAGGCGATGGGGATGGTCACCCAGGGCGTGGAGTGCCATTCCCCGGGATTGCCCCCCGTGGGCCAGAAGTAGTGCTTCATGCTCCGGCATGTTTCGACGGCGTCGTCGTGCGAGTAGTCGTGTCCATAGGCCGAACGGAACCGCGAGATCCGGGCGATCGCGTCCAGGTCGATGTAGTTCGTGTTCACGAACTTCGGGATCCCCTTGGCGTCGATGTCCCAGGTGGCTCCGTCGCCGGGCGAAGTGGTCTTCTTGTCGCAGCCGAGCAGCGCGACGGCCGCGATGAGGAGCGCTATGAGGAACGCCGAGGCGGGGCGGCCCCCCCCGCGTGGTCCGGTGGTCGTACCCAGCGCAAGACGGTGGACCTGCATGGCAACCTCCCGGCTTCGAGGTGATCCTGTGGCGGGATGCCGATCCGGGGGCGGTCACCATTCTAGCGCCGTTCGGGGGGCGCAGACCCGGCGGGGCCAAACGAGAAGCCCCCGGGGCCGAAGGCTCCGGGGGCCACGATCTGGAGCGGAAGACGGGACTCGAACCCGCGACAACCACCTTGGCAAGGTGGAGCTCTACCAACTGAGCTACTTCCGCTCGAACGTGCGGCCGGAGCCGCCCGCGTGCCGGCCACGGAAACCCACCGACCGGCGAGGGAGAGAGAATCTAG
>CAZWKH010000204.1:0-4944 GCA_964633885.1 uncultured bacterium
GGGGATCGCGGCGCCGGTTCTCATCTGGCGCCTCGGCGAGGCCTGGGGTCCCATCAACCCGCTGCATCGCGAGACCATGCCCACCCTCCACTTCGGCTCAGGCTGGACCATGCTCTGGCCCCCGGATCTGCTCCGCGGTCTGGGGTGGGTTGGCCTCCTGGGCCTGGCGCTCCTCCCCACGCTGCGGCGATCGGTGGGCGAGCGGGTGGGGCGGTCCTACCTTGCCGCCGCCGCCGCGGCTTCGGTGCTGCCCGCCGCGGTTCCCGGTCTCTTCGATCTGGCCGCGCGGGCGACCAGCTCGCTCGCGATCAAGCTGCTCTACCTGAACCCCTTCTTCTTCGTGCTTGCCGCCTTCCTGACCGGCTCCTGGAGAGGCCGCGGACTCTGGCCTCGCGCGCTCACCGCGCTCCTCCTCCTGGCGGCCTTGCCGGGGGCATGGGGGGGATTCGCGGCCGGAAGGGGAGCGGGGTGGCGCCCGGCCGGGGTAGATGGGGCCCTGGAGCTCCTGCGGGCCATCCCCAGCCGGGAAGTGGTCGTGGCAGATCCCTGGACCTCCTCGCTCATCGCCGCGGAGACCTACCACTTCCCGATCACGGTCTATCACCAGCACGGCCACCCGCTGGACGCCTCGGGCCTGCAGCGCCTGAACGAGCTGAACGCGATCCTCTGCCCCTGGTTCCCCGCGGATGACGCCCGGGCCAGGATGCGCGCCGCGCGGGCGCGTTTCGTTCTGCTAAGCGATGGAACCATGGATGTGCCGCGCCGAGGCTTCGGCGCGGCCGTCGGCGGACCGCTCACCGCTGCCCGGCTGGCCAAGTTCTCCGAGGCGGCGCCGGCCTTCGTGGAGTTCGGCCGGGTACCGGGCTGGGTGCTTCTGCGTGCCGCGGACGGCGGAAGGCCGGCCGGCAGGCTGCCCGTCCTCGCCTGTGCGCAGGGGGAGCCACGGGGTGTCCCCGTGAGCCGGGAGGACGGGTCCGCCTGCGGTGTGCGCCTGCGCAGCGCGGAGCTGCCCGCGGTCTTCACGCGGGGGGGCGAGACCCCGGTGGTGCTCTGGTGGGAGACCCGGGGAGAGGGGTCGGGATGGCCCGTCGAGGCCCACCTGCGGCTGGCCCCGATCGCCTCGCTGGAGGGCGGGAAGCTCAGCCGGGTGTTCGAGATCCTGATGCGGGGGGAGCGATCCCCCGGGGGACCTCATCGGGCGGTGCTCTCGCCCTTCCTGGGCGCCTGGCCCTCGCCATGGTGGCCGCGCGAGGGGGCCCTGGCCGACAGCCAGCGCGTGGCACTGCCCGCCGGTCTCCCGCCCGGCAAGTACGCGGTTTCTCTGCGTGTTCTGGAGGAACCCATGTTCACGCGTCTTGCATATCGCGACATCTGGAGCGCGCAGGACCGCTGGCAGGGGGCCTGGATCGACACCGTCGAGTTGCGGTAATGGAAGCAAATGAGAGGAGCTGTAGGGACTTGCGGGCTTAACAAAAGCTTAAGATCGCGGTTGACCTCCGCGGGAGAGCCTGATATCCTTTTGCCATCCGGAAGCTGGATCCAACCCGATCGCGGGCGCGGTCCGGCGGTCCGAACCCTCGACCTCACCATGGATGGTCTGGACGGAGGTGATTGGCGGGATTCCAACGGCTATAGCGCAGCATCGCAGCAGAGCCGGCACCTGGAACTAGCCGGCGGCATCCAACCCGGGCAGCGGTCGCGAGGGCGGCCTGCCTTCCGGGGCGGAAAACAGGTCGACCGCGGCGTCTCAGCACCGTGCACCTTGGATTGGACCTTTTTCCTGCGCCGGAACGGAGCGGGAAACAGAGCGGCAAGCCGGAGTCCCGATCAATCACCAGTGCGAGTCCAAAACCACATCCCCCCATGTCTACCCGCGTCCGGCCGATGCACGCCCTGCGCGTCCATGACCGAGCTGCGGGTGATCGCACCGAGCCGCCCTGGACTCGCCGGCGACTCGACTCCCTGCATGCCTTCTGACCCGTCGAGCGCAACATGAGCGGGCAACCTATGTACAAGACGGCCCAGAGGGATCCCCAGACCGGTTTTCTTGCCGGCATGAAGGGCGCGGAAGCGATTCCGGTGGCCGCGAAGTCCGGGCGGCCGAGCGCCGCGCGGGTGAAGGCGGAGATTCCACCGCCCGCAGCCCTGGTCGCCGGAGCCTTGTCACGACAGGACAGCCTCTACCAGCGCCACGGCAAACGGCTCATGGACCTGGCGGGGAGCGTTCTGGCCATCGCGCTGTGCACGCCGTTCCTTCCGCTGATCGCGCTGGCCATCAAGCTCAACTCGCGGGGCCCCATCCTGTACCGCTCCATCCGCCTGGGCCAGAACCAGCGCCCCTTCGTCTTCTACAAGTTCCGCAGCATGGTGGACGGGGCTCACGAGTCCCGCAACTTCCTCCTCCACCTGAACGAGGTGGAGGGTCCCGTGTTCAAGATCGCGAACGACCCGAGGGTCACCCTGGTCGGAAGGTTCCTGCGGCGGACCTCCATCGACGAGCTTCCCCAGCTCATCAACGTGTTTCGGGGGGACATGTCGCTGGTGGGACCGCGGCCCCCGATCCCCGAGGAAGTCGAGAAGTACGAGCCCTGGCAGCGGAGGCGGCTGGACGTGAAGCCCGGCATCACCTGCCTGTGGCAGATCTCGGGGCGCAGTAAGCTCGGCTTCGACGAGTGGATGCGCCTGGACATCCAGTACATCCAACACCAGTCTTTTCTCCTGGATCTCAAGATCCTGCTTCGCACCATCCCCGCCGTTCTCTCCAGAGACGGCGCGTACTGACAGCTCGGGGGGAGACGCCGAGGAGCGCCCTGTCCATCGCCGCGCCATCTTCCCCATCCCGTGCCTCCTGGATCCCCTGGGCCCTGGCCTTCCTGGCCGGCGTCGCCCTGCGCCTGTCGGGCCTCACCCGGCAGCCTCTCTGGATCGATGAGATCCTGACCGTTCAGGGCGCCTCCCTCGGGGAGCCTTTCCGCTGGCAGGATGTTTTGGTCAATCCCCAGGGCCCCCTGCCCCACCTGCTCCTGCGGTTGTGGACCGGCGTCTTCGGGGCGACGGATCTCGCGCTGCGATCCTGGTCGGCCGCCGGGGGAGTGATCGCCCTGGGCCTGGCGATGACGGCGTTTCGCCGGGCACGCCCCCGCGCTTCCCTGCCCGCAAGCTGGCTCTTCGCCCTCTCGCCCTTCGCCATCTGGTACGCGCAGGAAGTGCGCAACTACACCTTTCTGCTGGCCGCCTCGGCCGCGGCCCTGTGGACCTTCACGCGGGCCTGGGACCGGCCGGGCCGTGGAGCCTGGGCGTGGCATGGGGCCGCCCTGGCCGTTCTGTTCCTGTGTAACCTGAGCTCCGTCGTCCTTCTTCCCGCGCTCTTCGCCGCGCTTCTCTTCGATGGACGGGATCGCCTCAAGGGTTGGCTCCCCGCCGCCGCCGCCGCGCTCCTCCTGGCATCTCCCTGGCTGCGGGTGGAGCTGGCGGGGCATGTCGAGTGGAGCGAGGTGATCCCCGGGGGAGGCACGGAGCCACTGCGGGCAGGCGCGGCCTTTCACCCGGGCGCGCTTCCCTTCACCTACGCGACCTTCGTCGGCGGGTTCGGGCTGGGGCCGCCGCTTCGGGACCTCCATGGCCAGCTCACCCCTTCGCTCTTCCTGCCCCATCTCCCTTGGCTGGCGCTCGCGGCCCTGGCCGTGGCCGTCGCCCTGGTCGCGGTCCTGCGCGAAGCGGGCGACCCGCGAGTCCGCCTGCTTCTCTGGTGGGCCTTCCTGCCCGCGCTGGGGATCGCGGCCGCGGCCGTGCTCGGCCTCAAGGCCTTCAACCCACGCTATGCCGCGGTCTCCCAGCCGGTCTTCCTGCTGGTGCTCGCCGAGGGCCTCACGCGAATCGGTCACCGGCGCAAGTGGATGGGTCTTCTCCTGGGTGGATCGTTCCTATGCATCCTGGCCCTGGGCTGGGGACGGCAGAGCTTTGATTCCCGTTACGCCAAGGAGGAGTTCCGCGGGGCGGCGCGCTATCTGGAAACGCAAGCGGCGGCCGGGGATCTTCTGCTCGAGCAGGGAGTGCGCGGCCCTCTGGCTCGCTATTACGGCGGCCCCGCGACCATCGAGACCTACTTCCAGGTCTACCTGCGGGCCGAGGACGGCGGAGAGGGCAGGCTGGAGCGCATGACCGCGGGACACCCGAGGGTCTGGTGGGTGGGCTCGCGGCTCTGGTACGAGGATCCCGACCGCCGGCTCCTGGCGATGCTCGCGAGGCGGGGTCGCGAGATCGCGCGGTGGGAGGGGCCGGGGGTGGAGATCCGCGGGTTCGCGCTCTCCGGAGCAACCCGGTGAGGCGCGTGCTCCTCGTTTCGGAAGCCAGGGGTTTCGGCGGCGCCGAGGTCTATCTCGAGCGTCTGGCCCGGAGCCTGGATGGCTGGGAAGCGACCCTGGCCGTTCCGGATCACGCGGCGCTGCGCGGATGGGACGATCGGCTTCAGGCCGGGGGCCTGCGCGTGTTCCGCTGGTCTTCGGCGGCGGCGCTGGCGCGGGAGGCGCGCGCCGCATCTGCGGACCTCATCCACCTGAACCTGCCTTCCACCTACGACGGGGGAGCGGGGTGGCTCGCCGCCTGGTTACGCGCGGCGGCCGGCCGGCCTCTGGTGAGCACGGAGCACCTCACGCGACTGCCGCGCTCGCGTCGCCGTCGCTGGTCGAAGTTGCGCCTGGCCGGCGCGCTGCGCCGCGTGATTGTGGTGAGCCGGGCGAGCCGTGCCGATCTCCTCGCAGCTGGCATGGCAGCGGACCGCGTGGTCGTGGTCGCGAACGGGGTGCCCGATCCAGGCGAGCCGGCTCCTCTTCCCGCTCTCGACTGTGGACCCGTACTGGGCATGCTCGGTTCACTCGAGCCCCGCAAGAGGGTGGGCCTGGCCATCCGGGCATTGGCCTGTCCGGAGGGTCACGCGGCCCGGCT
>CAZWKH010000205.1:0-4919 GCA_964633885.1 uncultured bacterium
GATCGAAGACAACCCGGACAGCCCGAGACGCGCGGTCGGCGTCTGGACGCTTCGCGTGGAGACGGCGCAAGCGCCGGAGCAGGCCGAGATCGACTGGTGGGTCGTGAACTGGCGGAGCGATCCCGGGACGATGCCGGCCTTTCTGGATGCCGTGGACCCCGAAGAGACGGTGCTCTCTCCGGCCACGGCGCCGGGGATCCTCGCGGTGGGGGCGATCTCCACCCGGGCCTGCTGGACGGACGCAGAGGGGGAGGAGCGGTGCTACGCCGCCCTGCCGCAGGTGGGGGATGTGGCGGCGTTCACCAGCCGGGGCCCCACCGCCGACGGCCGCGACAAGCCGGAGCTCTACGCGCCGGGATACGGCGTGGTCTCCGCCCGCTCCGCCGTGATCTCCCCGGCGATCTGGACGGCCGAGGAGTTGCGCGCGCTCTCCTCCCCCGACGGGCTCTACTGGACGAGCCAGGGAACCAGCATGGCTGCGCCCCAGGTCACGGGCACGGCGGCGCTTCTCCTCCAGAAGTTTCCGGACCTCACCCCGGAGCAGATGAAGACGCGTCTGAACACACGGTCCGCCGTGGGCATCGACCAGCGCACCGGACTTCCCATCCGGCTCCTGCGCGCCGGCGCCGCCGTCTCTCCCATCGTGGATCTCGCGCTCGGCGAGGCGCTCATCCAGGAGGAGGGGATCCGCGTGAGATGGTATGTGGGCAAGGAGCTTGGGCAGGCGAGCTACCTGGTGTACAAGGCCTTCGAAGAGGACGGCCCCTACCAGGCCCTCTCCGAGTTCGCGATCCGCGGCGACAACCCCTACGAGATCCTGGATGTAGACGCCGAACCGGGCCGCCTGCATGTCTACCGCGTCGCGGTGCGGGACGAGGCCGGTCTCGAGGAGGACCTGGACACCCTCCGCGTGGCCGTGCCGGGGATTCCGCAGTTCACGCTGCGCGCTCCCGACCCCAACCCCGCGAGGGACCGCGTGCACCTGCGCTTCTACCTCCCCGCCTCGCCGGCCGGCGGCCGGGTGACGGTGGAGGCCTTCGACGCGATGGGCCGCCGCGTCCGGGACCTCGGTGCGCGCCTCTTCTCGCCCGGCGAGGAAGAGCATCTCGTGCTCTGGGATCTCAGAGGGGACGACGGGCGCCGGGTGCCCGCGGGCATGTACTTCCTGCGCGTGACCCTGGAGCACGGGAGTCGCTCGGTGAACGGCGCAGCGCGGTCCCTCCCCGCCGGACCCAGCTCCGGGGTCAGGCGGGTGGTGGTTCTTCCCTAGGCGGCGCGTGTGGACGACGCAGCCGGTCGAAGGCCGGGATCGGCGTCCAGGCATCCATCTCGAGAGCGGCGGCATAGTAGACGAGGGCGCGCTCGGGGTCGGAGGCCAGGGCGAGATCCCCGAGTCCCCTGTATCCCCAGGGGGACCGCGGATGGCGGCGCGCCAGCACGCGGAAGAGCCCATCGGCTTCCGTCCTGCGTCCGCAGCGGTTGAGAAGGTCGCCCAGCGCATACTGCAGCGCGGGGAGCGGACCGCAGGCGCGCACCGCCTGGCGTAGGCGCCGCTCTGCCGCGGCTGCTCCCTCCGCGGTCTCGGCGAGGCGCGCCAGGAGGAGATGGGGGACGGGATCCCCGGGCCGCGCGGCGAGAAGATCCTCGAAGACGCGGCGGGATTCGATCGGCGGATGCAACCGGGCCAGGCCCTCCCCGGCGATGAGGAGCGCGCTTGCCGGGACCTTTGCCAGCGGGTGCTCGAAGACGGCGCGGTAGGCGGCCAAGGCCTCGGTGGGGCGATCCATGCGATCCAGCGTCCGGCCGAGAGCGGCGGAGAGGATGGGGTCGCGAGGGAGGTCGTCTCCGCCGCAAGTGAGGAGATCGAGGCTCTCGATCAGGCGTCCGGTCTCGATCAGGATCTCCGCGAGGAGCCCGCGGGCGGGAGCGTGGTCCGGCCGGCAGGCGAGAGCGCGCCGCAGGAGGACCTCGCACTGCGCCGCATCGCGCGAACGCAGGGACACCGCGGCGGCCAGAAGGGCTTCGGGGTTCTCGGGGAAGGCGTCGCGCAGGGCGGCCCAGGCGGCCTCGGCGTCGCCCTCCCCATCGATCGCCTGGAAGGCGGAGATGCCGCGCGCCACGCGGGAGGCCAGGTCCTGCTCCGGCGCCCCGGCGATCTCGTAAGACCAGAGCCTCGCGGGCGCCTGCACCCGGGGATGGCGCGTGAGCGGATCGAGGCGCATGAGGGCGCCCGCGCGATCCCCGCATGCGGCGCCGGCCAGCGCGAGCTGAAGGGCGGTGGGAGCGTGGGACGGGGCTTCCTCGAGGGCGCGGGAGAGGAGATCGCGGGCCCCCTCCCACCGTCCCGCGCGGGCGGCCAGCGCGCCGAGCGCGCCGAGCGCGGGCGGATCTCCTGGATCCTCCTCGAGGAGGCCGGCCGCGACGGCCCGGGCAAAGGTCGCGTTGTTCACACGCAGGAAGCGGCCGAGCGCGGCATAGCGCGGCCAGCGGCGCAGGAAGCGGAGAACCTCGAAGCGGCCGGCCTGCTCCGGCGCGTGGGCGGCGGCCGCCTCCAGCGCGCGGGCGAGTCCTTCCAGGGTGACCTGGCGGTCGGTGTCGGCGAGAAAGGGAGTCGCCTGCGCGGCGGGCAGGTAGATGCGCTCCGGCAGGCCGAAGTAGGCTGCGGTGCCGGGGTCCAGCTCCAGCGACATCCAGAGAAGCGTGTTTCGGTCGGACATGGAAAGGTCGTGGCCTCACGGTGTTTATCGGCGCCGCCGCGCCGCCCCCCGAGGGCCCGGCGCGCCCCGGGCGGCAGGGCGGCCGGAGCCCGGGCCGCCGCGGCTTTCGGCTTGACACCTAAGTTATTGCCTCGTAAGGTGTTCAGCTTTCCGGGCCGGGGAGGGACGCTTGACCGGGGATCATGTGCGGCTCAACGATATCGTGCTGTTCGCCCATCTGGGCGTGAGCGAGGCGGAGCGCGAGGTGGGCCAGCGTATCCACATCGATGTGGAGCTGGCGGCGGACCTGGAAACCGCGGCGCAGAGCGACCACCTCGCCGACACGATCAACTACGAGAGCGTGTACCGGACGATCGCTTCGGTGGTGGAGCAGTCGAGGCACCGCCTCCTCGAATCGCTGGCGGGCTCGTTGATCTGCGAGCTGCTGCGGTCCACCCCGGCGACGCGGGTGCGGGTGCGCATCCGCAAGCCGAATGTGCCCTTCGCGGGCAGCCTGGCCTCGGCCGAAGTGGAGATGATGCGAGAGCGATGACGAAGGCGTATGTGGGCCTGGGGTCCAATCTCGGTGACCGGATCGCGCAGCTGCGGCGGGCGCTGGAGGCGATGGCGGCTCTTGCGGAGACGGATCTGGTCCGGGTCTCCTCGTACTACGACTCGGAGCCTGTGGGCGACCCCGGCGAGCCGCATTACCTGAACGCGGTGGCGGAGCTCTCCACGACGCTCTCCGCGCATCGCCTCCTGTGGAATCTCCAGCTCATCGAGACGCGGCTGGGGAGGCCGCGGTCGGGACGGGCCGGACCCCGAGTGATCGACCTGGACCTGCCGTACTACGGCGGCGAAGTGATCCGCGAGCCGGGCCTCGAAGTGCCCCACCCGCGGCTCCTCGAGAGGGACTTCGTGCTGGTGCCGCTGGCCGAGCTCGACCCCATGTGGGTGGACCCTCGCCTGGGGCTCAGGATTTGCGACCTGCTCCGCAACCGCCGCGCGGCGCCCACCCTGCGGCGGCGGGGGTACCTCCAGCCATGAGCCACACCCGTGCCAAGCAGTTCGTGGTGATCGAAGGGGTGATCGGGGTGGGCAAGACCACTCTGGCCGCCTACCTGAGCGAGCTCTGGAAGGCCGTGCTGGTACAGGAAGAGTTCGAGGAGAACCCTTACCTGGAGGAGTTCTACCGGGACCGGCGCCGCTACGCCTTCCAGACCCAGGTCACCTTTCTGCTCTCCCGCTACCAGCAGCAGCAGCGGCTCCTGCAGCGGGACATCTTCTCGCCGCGGGTGGTGAGCGACTACCTCTTCCAGAAGGATCGCATCTTCGCCAATGTGAACCTCACCGACAAGGAACTCTTTCTCTACGACAAGCTGTTCCCGATCCTCGAGCGGGATGTGCCCACGCCGGATCTCGTCGTCTACCTGCAGGCCTCCACCGAGACCCTGCTCGAGCGCATCCACCGCCGTGCCCGGCCCTACGAGGTCGAGATGGACGCGACCTACATCACCGCCCTCAACGAGGCCTACAACTTCTTCTTCTTCCACTACGACGCCGCGCCGCTCCTGGTCGTGGACACCAACGGGGTCGACTTCGTGCAGAACCTCGACCAGCGCAACGATCTCATCAGCCGGATCGAGGAGCACATGGGGGGCATCGTCTACTACCGGCCGCTGGGCGAGGAGGGCCGTTAGATGCCGGTCCGCATGACCGTTCCCGAGTTCCGGGCCCGCAAGGGGGGGGAGCCTCTGGTCTGCCTGACCGCCTATGATGTGCTGACCGCGGCGATCCTGAGCGAGGCCGGAGTGGATCTCATCCTGGTGGGGGACTCGCTGGGCAATGTGGTGCTCGGCTACGAGAGCACCCTGCCCGTGACCCTGGACGACATCCTCCATCACTGCGCGGCGGTGACCCGAGCCCACCCGCGCTCCCTGGTGATCGCGGACATGCCCTACCTGAGCTACCACATCAACCCTGAGGAAACGATCCGCAACGCCGGACGCCTGATCCAGTCGGCGGGCGTGGACGGAGTGAAGCTGGAAGGCGGTCGCGAGCGTCTCGCCCATGTGCGGGCCCTCATCGCCGAGGCCGACCCGATGAGCGGCGTGGCCGTCGACTCGCTCGTGGCGACCCTCGGAATCACCGACAACAGCACGACCTCCAACGTGGGCATCTACAACGCCGGCGGGACGGCCGTCGACTCGGTCGCCTGGGGGT
>CAZWKH010000206.1:0-4895 GCA_964633885.1 uncultured bacterium
GCAAGCCAATGGCTGCTAAGCAGATTTTGTTCAAGGAAGAGGCCCGGGCCAAGATCCTCGAGGGTGTGGAGCAGCTCGCGCACGCCGTCAAGGTCACCATGGGTCCCCGCGGCCGCAATGTGGTCATCGACAAGAAGTGGGGCTCGCCCACCATCACCAAGGACGGCGTGACCGTCGCCAAGGAGATCGAGCTCAAGGATCCCTACCAGAACATGGGCGCCCAGATGGTGCGCGAGGTCGCGTCCAAGACCAGCGATGTGGCCGGCGACGGCACCACCACCGCCACCGTGCTGGCGGAGGCGATCTACCGCGAGGGGCTCAAGAATGTGACCGCGGGCGCGAACCCGATGGACCTGAAGCGCGGGATCGACACCGCCGTGGAGACCGTGGTCGCCGAGCTCCGCAAGCTCTCCAAGGGCGTTAAGGAGAACACGGAGATCAAGCAGGTCGCCACCATCTCCGCCAACGGCGACACCACCATCGGCGAGATCATCGCCGAGGCGTTCGAGAAGGTCGGCAAGGACGGCACGATCACCGTCGAGGAAGCCAAGTCCATGGAGACCACCCTGGAGGTGGTCGAGGGCATGCAGTTCGACAACGGGTACATCTCCCCCTACTTCATCAACGACAAGGAAGGGATGGAGTGCACCCTGGAGGACGCCTATGTCCTGGTGAACGAGAAGAAGGTCTCGAACATGAAGGACATGCTCCCCATCCTGGAGAAGATCGCCCAGAGCGGCAAGCCGCTGCTGGTGATCTCGGAGGATGTGGAGGGCGAGGCGCTGGCCACCCTGGTGGTCAACAAGCTGCGCGGCACGCTGAATGTCTGCGCGGTGAAGGCCCCCGGCTTCGGCGACCGCCGCAAGGCCATGCTCCAGGACATCGCGATCCTCACCGGCGGGCAGGTGGTCAGCGAGGATCTCGGGATCAAGCTCGAGAACATCGCGATCGGCGATCTCGGCAAGGCCAAGAGCATCCGCGTGACCAAGGATGAGACCACCATCATCAAGGGCGCCGGCAAGGACGCCGACATCAAGGCCCGCATCAACCAGATCAAGAAGCAGATCGAGGAGACCACCTCGGACTACGACCGCGAGAAGCTCCAGGAGCGCCTGGCGAAGCTCGCCGGCGGCGTGGCGGTGATCAGCGTCGGCGCCGCGACCGAGACCGAGATGAAGGAGAAGAAGGCCCGCGTCGAGGACGCGCTCCACGCGACCCGCGCCGCGGTGGAGGAGGGGATCGTGGCCGGCGGTGGCACCGCGCTGCTGCGGACCCTGCCGAACCTCGACAAGTTCATCGAGACCCTGACCGGCGACAGGAAGATCGGCGCCCGGATCATCCACCGCGCCATCACCGAGCCGCTCCGCTGCCTGGCCAACAACGCCGGGCTCGAGGGGTCGGTGATCGTGGAGAAGGTGAAGGGCGAGAAGAAGAATGTCGGCTTCGACTGCGACAAGGAAGAGTATGTGGACATGTTCGTCGCCGGGATCATCGATCCCACCAAGGTGACGCGGTCCGCGCTCCAGAACGCGTCGTCGATCGCCGGCCTGCTTCTCACCACCGAGGCTCTCATCACGGAGATCCCGGAGAAGAAGTCCGCCCCCATGCCCGGCGGCCCGGGCGGCGGCATGGGCGACATGGACTTCTAGTCCGGCCGGTTCGTTCTCTTGCGGCGGCCGGTCCGGCGTCTCGCGCCGGTCCGTCGCGAGGGCGGTTGCTGAACGGAAAGCCCCGGGAGCGATCCCGGGGCTTTTCTCTTGGCCCCGGAGGCGCGCCCGGGGCTTTCCTTTGCCCCACGGGGCGGGTAGAGTTCGAAGCCCTTCTTCGCACAGGAGGTTCCCGCACCATGGCCGAACCGATCCTCGACTACCGCGTCCGCTTCACGGAACCCTGGGCCCATCTGGTGGACATCGAGCTGCGCGTGCCGGTCGCCGGCGCGGGCCGCACCGAGGCCCCGCCGATCGACCTCTGGATGCCGGTCTGGACCCCCGGGTCCTACCTCGTCCGGGAGTACGCGCGCCATGTGGAGTCGTTCTCGGCCTGCGACGGGGCGGGGCGGCTCCTGGTCTGGCGCAAGACGCGAAAGAACCACTGGGAGGTGGAGCCCGGCGGCGCGACGGAGGTGATCGTCCGCTACCGCGTCTACGGGCGCGAGATGTCGGTGCGCACCAACTGGATCGAGGACGGGTTCGCCTTCCTCAACGGCGCACCCACCTTTCTCACCGTTCGCGGCATGGAGCAGCACCCGCACCGGCTGACGCTGGAGATCCCGGAGGCATGGGCCGGGGTGTGGACCTCGCTGGAGCCCGCGGGGGGCGGGGCTTCGGAGGCGGACGCGGGCGGAGGGAGCGCGGCGACGGCGGGCGGCGCCTCGGGCTCGGCCCGGTCCTTCCTCGCCCGCGATCTGGACGAGCTGGTGGACTCCCCCATCCTCGCCGGCACCCCGGCGGTCTACGACTTCACCGTGGACGGGAAGCCGGTGAGCCTGGTGAACCTGGGCGAGGGCGGCCTCTGGGACGGGGCGCAGACGGCGCGGGATGTGCAGCGTATCGTGGAGGCCTACCGCGATCTCTACGGGAGCCTTCCCTTCTCCCGCTACATCTTCTTCAACCTCATCGTCGAGGGGAGCGGCGGGCTCGAGCACAAGGGGTCCTGCGTGCTCATGGCGTCCCGCTACGCCTACCGCAAGCGCAGCGCCTACATCGACTGGCTGGGGCTGGCCAGCCACGAGTTCTTCCATGTGTGGAATGTGAAGCGGAGCCGGCCCATCGCGCTGGGCCCCTTCGACTACGAGAACGAGAACTACACACGCAGCCTCTGGGTGGCCGAGGGGATCACCAACTACTACACGGACCTCATGCCCTGCCGCGCCGGGCTGACCTCGGAGAAGGAGTTCCTGGGCGAGTTCTCGAAGCTCATCGACACGCTCCAGAACACGCCGGGGCGCGCTCTGCACTCGCTGGAGGAGTCGAGCTTCGACGCCTGGATCAAGCTTTACAGGGCCGACGAGAACACGGCCAACACCACGATCAGCTACTATGTGAAAGGCGGGGTGGTGGCGTGGCTCCTGGACGCGGAGATCCGCAGGGCGAGCGGCGGGAAGCGCTCGCTGGACGATCTGATGCGGGCGCTCTTCGAGCGGTACTCCGGGGAGCGCGGCTACACGGAGGAGGATGTCGAGCGCGCGGCGGCGGAGGTGGCGGGCGCGCCGCTCGACGCGTTCTTCGACGCCTGCGTACGCGGCACGGGAGAGCTGGATTACTCGGGGGGGTTGGGGCTTCTCGGTCTGCGGTTCAAGCCCACCGAGGCCCCCGGCGAGGACGGGCCCAGGGGGTGGCTCGGGCTGGAGACCCGCGTGGACAACGGGCGGCTCCTGGTGAAGTCGGTGCGCCGCGACGGGCCTGCCCGCGAGGCGGGGATCCAGGTGGACGACGAGATCCTGGCCCTGGGCGGCTATCGCGTCACAGCGACGACCCTCGCGGAGCGCCTGCAGCAGTACGGGCCGGGCGAGCGGGTGGAGGTGCTGTTAGCCCGGCGCGACGCGGTGCGGGTGGCTCCGGTGACCATCGCCGCCGATCCCGGTTCGCCGTGGAAGCTGGAGGCAGACCCCGCTGCATCCGCCGAGATCGTGGCGCGGCGCGAGGCGTGGCTGGGGAGGGGGTAGGGGCGGGGGGCCGGGGCTCCGAGTGGGCACAATCTTCACCCGTGGGAGGCGTGAGGCTGCACCCCAGTCGGGGTGGGGCTATATCCCTTTGAAATCAATGGGTTTCGGGGATCGGTGTTTCGGCCGAGATCGTCCCCAGGCGGCGTTTGTGCCCACTCGAAGGGTGGTTTTCGAGTGGACACGAGACATGCGTCTCCCCCCTCGACTCGCGGGGTTGCGCCGCGCGGTCAGACCCGCGAGACGCGCACGCAAGGGCGATCCGCGGTCAGGATTGGAGGGGCACAAGCGCATGTGCCTCTGCCGCCGGGCCACTCAGGGCTGCCCAACAACTGCAGCAGTCAGACCTACCATCCGGGGCCAGGGGTAAGGGGTCAAGGGGTAACGGTCCTGGCGACACGGAACCCGTAGGTGAGGTTGCTGTTCGTCGGGTAGGCGTAGTAGGAGCGGTACGAGCATCGCAGGGAAAGCGTGAAGTCGATGTTCCACGAGCCACCCCGCAATACCCGGTAGCTCCCCGTGGAGGGCCCCGGCGGGTCCACCACGGACGCCGTCCCCAGGTCGCACTGGTGCCAGTCGTTGCACCACTCCCACACATTCCCCGCCATGTCAAAGAGCCCCTTCCCCCCGATCTCCTTCTCCGCCCCGGCCGCCTGCGTCCCCACCGGCTCCGTCCACCCGCTGTTGCAGCCATAGTAGTTCGCCCGGTCGCAACTCGGCGCCTCGTTTCCCCAGGGGTAGATCCGCTCGTCGTCGTACTGCGCCCCGTACTCCCACTCCGCGTCCGTCGGCAACCGGTACCCCACCGCCCGATATGGATCTCCCCAGTTGCACTGCCAGGTCGTGTGGTTGTACGCCGGGGCCAGCCCCTCCTTCAGGCTCAGCCAGTCGCAGTAGGCCACAGCCCCGTACCAGGTCACCTCCTTCACCGGATGCTCCGGGTTGATCCCGTGACCCGCGTATCGCAGGCTGAACACACCCCCGCTGAACGCAATCTCGCAATCCCCGCCGTCCAGGTCCAACAGCTCCTGGGTGCTCCCCATCGCGTCCTTGACCGTGGAGCTGGTGGCCGTCACATACCCCTGGCCGTACGCCCACTGCACCATCTCCAGGTACTGCTGGTTCGTCACCTCCGTCTGACCCAGATAGAAGCCCTCCGTCAGCGTCACATCGTGCTGCTGGGTCCCGCAGTAGGTGGTCCCATCCCCCATCCTGAACGAGCCCGCCGGCACCC
>CAZWKH010000207.1:0-4876 GCA_964633885.1 uncultured bacterium
GAATCCGTTGCGACGAAAGGCAGAGGCAATCCGTCCATGAATCCTGTCCTTCTCATGGCTCCACCGGCCCAGCAGGGCGGCAGCGGCGGCGGGGGCGGCAGCCTGCTCTTCACGCTGCTTCCCTTTGTGCTCATCTTTGCGATCTTCTACTTCCTGGTCATCCGTCCCCAGGCGAAACGGCAGCGCGAGCTGTCCAAGATGCTCGACTCCCTCAAGCAGGGCGACCGGGTGGTCACCTCCGGCGGGCTCTTCGGGACGGTGGCCGGCGTCAAGGACAACATCGTCGTGCTCAAGGTCGCGGACCAGGTGCGCGTGGAGGTGGCCAAGAGCGCCATCACCGCGATGGTGGAGAAGATCCGGGAAGCTTGACGAACCTGGATGAGCTCGCCCTCACCATCTTCGGTGATCCCGTCCTGCGCCGGCGCGCCAAGGAGGTGACCTCCTTCGATGCCGAGCTCGCGGCTGTGAGCAAGCGCATGTTCGAGATCATGTACGAGGAGGAGGGGGTGGGGCTGGCCGGACCCCAGGCGGGCGTGAGCCTGCGCATCGCGGTGCTGGATGTCCCCCTCGAGGACGGCGGGAGCTATGCGGGAGTGCTGGTCAACCCCGAGATTCTCGACCAGGGCGGCGAGCAGAAGGGGCCGGAGGGGTGCCTCTCCATCCCGGGTCTGCAGGAGGATGTGGTCCGCTACCAGTGGCTGCGCGTGCGCGCGCAGGACCTCAAGGGCCGCTCCTTCGAGTTCGAGTGCGCCGACTTCCTCGCCCGTGCGGTGCAGCATGAGGTGGATCACCTGAACGGCGTCCTCTATGTGGACCGCCTGAGCCCCGTGCGCAGGCGGCTCCTGGCCAAGAGGCTCAAGAAGATCGCCGAGGACCAGGAAGCGGTGGGAGCGTGAGCGCGCCGGCGGCCATGGCGGCCGCGGGTCGTCGCCCCGGAGCGTCGGATTCATGAACATCGTCTTCATGGGCACCCCCGAGTTCGCCTGCCCGAGTCTCGAGGCGTTGCACGCCGCGGGCCACCGTATCGTCGCGGTGGTGACACGCCAGGACAAACCCAGCGGCCGCGGCCGGCGCATTCTCCCCACGCCGGTGAAGACCCTCGCGGAACGGCTCGGCCTGCGCATTCTCCAGCCGGCGCGGGTGAACGCCGAGGAGACGGTGGCACAGCTGCGGGCCCTGGAGCCCCGGGCGCTGGTGGTGGCCGCCTTCGGCGCGATCCTCAAGCGGCCGCTCCTCGAGCTGGCCCCCCTCGGCGCGATCAACCTTCACGCTTCCCTCCTTCCCGCCTATCGCGGGGTCGCCCCGGCGCAGTGGAGCCTCATCCACGGCCGCCACACCACCGGCGTGACCACGATGCGGATGGACGCGGGCATCGACACGGGGCCGATCCTGGAGCGGCGCGTCCTGGAAGTGGGCCCGATGGAGACCGCGGGGGAACTCCTGGCCCGCCTCGCCGAGACGGGCGGCGGGCTGATCGTGGAGACCCTGCGCGGCCTCGAGGAAGGCCGCCTGCGCCCGGTTGCCCAGCCCGAGGAGGGAGCGAGCTATGCTCCCCGGCTGGAGCGGGAGCATGGCCACCTCGACTTCTCCCGTACCGCCGCGCAGGTCGTGGATCAGTTCCGCGGCGTCACCCCCGCGCCGGGAGCGCGGGTCTTCCTCGGCGAGGACGCGATCCTCGTCGGCGCGGTGCGGTCGGTGGCGGGCGAGGGCGGGACGCCGTACACGATCCTCGATGTGGCCCATCGCCATCTGCGCGTGGCCGCCGCCGAGGGCGCGGTGGATCTGCTGGTCCTGCGCCCGCCCGGGAAGAGCGACATGGAAGGCGCGGCCTTCGCGCGAGGACGGGGGATACAGGCCGGCGACCGGCTCACCCCGCCCCCCGTCTTGCCCGACCTCAGCCCGCGCGTGGCGGTACCGCAATGACGCCGGACCCGCGGGCGCACGCGCAGGGACGGCGGGGGCGCCCCTCGCACCCCAAGTCGGCCCGCGAGATCGCGCTCAACACCCTCTACCATGTCGACACCCGCAAGGCTTTCGCGGACCTTCTCCTGAGCCGCGATCTGCGCAGCGGAGCCCTGGATCCCCGCGACGCGGCCCTGGCCACGGAGCTGGTGAACGGCACGCTGCGGTGGCGGGGGCGCCTGGACTGGGTGCTCGGGCGCTATGTGCGCGCCGGGCTCGACACTCTCACCCCCTGGGTCCTCAACATCCTGCGTCTCGGGCTCTATCAGATCCTCTTCCTGGACCGCGTCCCTCCTCATGCCGCGGTCGACGAATGCGTCACCCTGGCCAAGAAGTACGCAAACCCCGGCGCGGCCGGGCTCGTCAACGCGGTGCTCCGCAAGATCCTGCGGGAGGGCGCGGGCGCGCCGGATCCCGAGCAGATCCTGACCGATCCCGACGAGGCCATGGCGGTGGCCTACTCCCATCCCGCCTGGCTCGTGGCGCGCTGGAGGCGCCGGCTCGGCGACGAGGAGACCCGCTCCCTTCTCCTGGCCGACAATCGCCCGGCTCTGGTCGGGCTCAGGGTGAACCCGCAGAAGACGGACCGCGAGACCCTGCGGCGGGCTCTGGCCGCACGGGGCATCGAGGCGGAGGCGGCCCCCTACAGCCGGCTGGCTCTTCGCGTGACCGGCAACATCGCCTTCGCCGGCCTCCCCGAGTTCGAGGAGGGGCATTTTCTCGTGCAGGACGAGAGCGAGACTCTGGTGGGGGAGCTCCTGGCCCCCGAGCCCGGCGAGACGGTGCTGGATCTCTGCGCGGCCCCCGGCGCGAAGGCCACGCAGATCCAGGAGGGCCGCGGGTCCCAGGGATTCCTGATCGCGGTGGACATCCAGCGGAACCGGCTCGCCCGCGTGGTCGAGAACATCCAGCGCATGGGGGTGGGCAATGTCGGCCTGATCTGCGCCGACGGGCGGAGCCTGGGTCTTGCGCGACCGGTGGACCGGGTGCTGGTGGACGCTCCCTGCAGCGGTCTCGGTGTGCTCGGCCGGCGCTCCGACGCGCGGTGGCGGAAGACCGAGGCCTCGATGCGGGCCCTCCTGCCGCTCCAGAAGGCTCTCCTGGAGGCCGGGGCGGGCCACCTCCGCCCGGGTGGGGTGCTCGTCTACAGCGTGTGCAGCATGGAGCCCGAGGAGGGGTTCCGCCATATCGAGAGCTTCCTCGCCGCGCACCCAGCCTTCGAGATGGAGAGCGCGGAAGCCTTCGTCCCGAGCGAGGTGGTGGCGGAGGGATGCCTTCTCCTGTACCCGCATCGCCACGGCACGGACGGCGCCTTCGCGGCGCGGCTGCGGCGCAAGGGATGAACGGGAAGGCCGGGGCATGAGCGGCGCGTGGCGGACCGTCCGGGCGAAGGCCCGAGCGGCGTGGGAAGCCCAGGGGGGACGGATGCGGACGCTCCTCCTGCACCGGGCGCTCCCCGTTCTGCTGGGGCTCATCGCCGCCCTGGGCATCTTCAACCGGGTGGTGATGCCCCGCTTCGTGCGACAGGGTGAGGAGATCAGGATGCCGGACCTCAGAGGGAAGACGCGCCCAGAGGCCCAGCAGATCCTGGAGGGTCTGTCGCTCTCCCTGCGCGACACGGTGACCCGGGTGACCGCCGACATTCCGCGGGGGGTGGTCATCGACCAGGATCCCGCCCCGGAGGCGAGCATCAAGACCGACCGTGGGGTGCGGCTCGTGCTGAGCCGTGGCCGCGAGGAGCTCAAGGTGCCGGCCCTCGCCGGGCAGACCCTGCGCTTCACGCGCCTCAACCTGGGCGAGGAAGGCTACGCGGTGGGGGATGTCGTGCGGGCTCCCTCGCGGGAGGTGCCGCGGGACTGCGTGATCGCCAGTGATCCCCCTGCCGGGACTCTGGTGGAGCCGGGCCGGCGCATTCACCTCCTGGTAAGCGACGGGCCGGAGGGCCGCTACTGGATCATGCCGGATCTGCGCAATCAGGACCTGCGGCTCACCGCCGAGAGGCTGCGCGGCGCCGGCTTCACCGTGGTGATCGACGACGAAGATCCCTTCGAGATCCGCCCGCGTCGCGTGGAAGCCACGATCCCGCGCCCGGGAGACCCCATGCGCGGAACCGGCACCGTTCACCTCATCGGAGGATAGAGGCGTGAATCCCTCGAACGGCCCAGGCTCGATCCGCGTCGCCCCCTCGGTGCTCGCCGCCGATTTCTCGCGCCTGGCCGAGGAACTGCGCCGCGTCGAGCGCGGAGGCGCGGACCTCTTTCACCTGGATGTGATGGACGGCCATTATGTGCCCAACCTCACCTTCGGTCCCATGATCGTGGGCGCCATCCACCGTCTCACCGGCCTCCATCTGAGTACCCACCTCATGATCACCAACCCGGAGGAGCACCTCGAGGCCTTCGTCAAGGCCGGCTCGGACGCGGTCATCGTCCATGTGGAGGTCTGCCCCGACCCTGCCGCGGTGCTGCGCCGCATCCGTGGCCTGGGCGTTCTGGCCGGCATCACCCTGGACCCCGAGACCCCCTTTGCGCTGGTGGAGCCCTTTCTTCCCCTGGCGGATGTCCTCCTGGTCATGAGCGTGAAGCCCGGCTTCGGCGGGCAGGCCTTCCTCCCCGAAGTGCTTCCCAAGGCCGCCCGAGCGGCCCAGCTCAAGCGCGCACAAGGCTACGGCTACTCCATCCACATCGACGGCGGAATCGACCTGCGCACGGCTCCCCTGGCCGTGGAGGCCGGCTGCGAGGTGCTGGTGGCCGGAAGCGCGATCTTCCGGTCGGAGGATCCCGAGGCCATGGTGGGGAGGATCCGGCGGGCCGGCGAGGCCGTTCTGCGCCCCTGACCTGCCTCCCCGGCGGGCCCCCCCCGCGATTCCCGCTGTCCCGGACGCTGAAGCCTGCGTCCAAATCCATGCCATGAC
>CAZWKH010000208.1:0-4850 GCA_964633885.1 uncultured bacterium
CTCGGGGATCCTCGCCCCGGCCAGCAGCGGCAGCGCGAGAATCATCGGGGCGAAAAGAATGTCCTGGACGACCAGGATGGCCAGGGCCGCCCGCGCGTGGGGGGCCTCCACCTCGCCGCGCTCCTGGAGGCTGCGCAGCACGATCGCGGTGCTGCTCAAGGCCAGCACGAAGCCCAGGAAGACCGCGGTGCCGGCGGGGGCGCCGAGGACCCGCGCCATCCCGGCGCCGGCTGCGGCGGTGAGCAGGACCTGAAGCACCCCGCCCCCCAGACCGGCCCGCTTCATCTCCAGCAGGGAGTCGAGAGAGAGCTCGAGCCCCACTGTGAAGAGGAGGAGAACCACGCCGATCTCCGCCAGCCCCTCGAGGTGGTGCCCCTGGCTCATGAGCCCCAGGCCCTCGGGACCGGCGAGAACGCCGGTGAGGATCAATCCCAGAACCGAGGGGATCCGCAGCCGGTGGCAGACGACCAGAACGGCCACGGCCAGGGCCAGGACGAGGACGATGTCCGTGAGGATCGTGAATTCCATGCTCGCCGCTCGGCTCTCCTCGGGGTGAGTGGATGTCGAGGGGAGAATACCCGAAGCGGCGCCGGTTGCGGTACGAGGCGGGGATCTCCCGAACGCGCTCCGGAACCCGCGGAGGCTCTAGCTCCGGCCCGCCGCCTGCCGCGACTGTTCGCCGGCCACGGTCTCCACCGGCTCCGGCGAACCCTCCGGGTAGCGCTCCGGATCCCCCGAGACCGCACGAGGCTTGAGCTCGCGGGCGAAGATCGGCTTGGCCAGGGTGCGCAGTGCGGCCAGCTTGAGCTCGTACATCCGCCACTTCATGTCGCGCCTGGGGAGGTAGCGGGCGTCGTCGGGGTTCACGATGAGGCTCACCTCGATGTTGGGGGCCGCCCCGATCGGGATGCCGTTGCGCCGGCAGGAGTCCCACATGTGCTCCATCACCACCCGCATGTCCTCGTAGGGCGGCGAGGGGTGCCGCTCCATCTCGGCCCCGATGGTGGGCCGGAAGATGCAGACGGTCGGGAACGCGCCCACGCCGGTGATGTAGTCGATGGCCTTGAGCGTGTCCTCGATGGGCTCCACCCCGGCGATGATCTCGCCCGAAACCCGTCCCTTGCCCATCTTCTTCGCGGTGTACTCGATGGCGTTGAAGAAGGTGCGCTGGCCGATCATCCGCTCCTTGCCGGGCAACAGCTCGGCGAAGACCTTCGGATTGTGGAACTCGTAGCAGAAGGAAAAGTGGTCGGTGCCGCAGTCGACGAGCCAGTCGTACTTCCAGAGGTTGGGCGAGGGAGTGACCTGCACGCCGGTCATCACACCCACCTTCTCCTTCATGGCCTTCACATAGGGGGCGGCCATGTCGAGGCCCTTGTCCTTGCCCGCGTAGCCGCTGTTGAAGTGCACGAAGGTCACGCCCGATTCGGCCTTGGCCGCCTGGGCGACCTCGATCACATCCCCCAGGTCCTTCTCGGCGGTCTCGTTGACCCCCACATTCAGCCCCGTCGTGCAGAACTTGCAGGCGAGATTGGGCGTGTGGTACCAGAAGGAGCAGGAGTTGGAGATGTAGATGCCCAGGTAGGTCCCCTGCAGAACGCCCACCTTGCGCATCTCGGTCCCGCGAGAAGTCTGGGCGCTGTACCACCTGGGCTCGGGAGGAATGCCGACCTCGTACTCCTCGCCGCCGCGCTCGTCACGCACGACATAGCCCTTGCCCCGCATGGTGAGCAGGTAGGGCGAGTCGACGACGAAATCCTCTTCGACGGGCACATTCATCCAGATGGTCTTGAGCTCGCCGGGGATGGTGATCTCGAGCCCGCTCCCCAGCCCTGCCCGGGTGCGCGACAGGAGCCGCGCGTCCTGCTCGAGGGTGCAGGCGGGGTCGAGGCGGAAGCCCTTGCAGAAGAGGTCGATCTCGAGTTCGCAGGGGTTCAGGCGGCCGCTCATGGGGGATCTCCGATGCTCAGTCCGGGATGGTGAAGGTGAACGCGCGCCGCAGGCGGTGCGGCACCGCGTCCGGACGAAACCCGCTCGAGGCGAAGGCGAGCCAGCCGTCCAGGTCCTCCGCGGGAGGACTCACGGCCGGCAGGAGGCAGACCCCGTAAGAGAAGCGGTCGAGGCTGAAGGGGATCTGGCTCCGCTTGAAGAAAAAGACGGCCGTCTGGCCCTTCATGGGACCGTCCGGCACGGCGAAGATCTTCACGATGGACCGGTTGGGCCGGCCCTCCACCGGATGGAGCGCCGCCAGCTCGTAGCCGGGGGCGTCCAGACGGAAGGCAAAGCCGTCCGGGTGGGCAGCCAGCCGGTCCAGGAAGGCTCCGGAGGGGGGGATCTCGGCCCGGCAGCGCGCGAGGCGCTCGGCCACCTGGGGGTCCTTGATGTTGTCGATCATGGAAAGAGGTTCTCCTGGCCGCGCAATAGTGTATCCGAAACCGCCCTGCCGCGGGGGGCGTCTCTGCGTCCGCCCTCCAGGCGGCGGTTTCGTCTAGACTGATTCCTTCGTCGGGCGGGCCGAGGGGTCCGCCCCGCACCCAATCCCTCGCGAGGATCGCCGTGAACGCAAGACGCCCCCCGTCCTCCACGCTCCGCTTCCTGCCCCGCCCGGCCCTCCCATGCCTGATCCTGGCCCTGCTCTTCTCCGGGGCACCGCCGGCATCCCTTCCGGCATGGGCACAATCCTCCGTGATCTCGATCACGCTGCGGGCAGAGCCCGGCGACGGCGCGGCCGTCTCCCCCGACAGCCTCGTCTCGACCGTGCGCTGGCTCGCCGACGACGCCCGCGAGGGCCGCATGACCGGGAGCCCGGGCGCGGCGGCGGCGGCGGACTGGATCGCGGAGCGCTTCGCCTCGGCGGGACTCGCCCCGGGTAGCGACGGGGACTATCTCCAGCGCTACGACGCCACCATCGGCGCGCGGCTCGGCGCGGGCAATTCCCTCGCCTTCGAGGGAGTCGAAGGGCTGGGGGCGCTCCGGGTCGAGAAGGACTACATCCCTCTCGGGTTCAGCGAGAACGACACGGTCGAGGCGCCGATGGTCTTCGCCGGCTACGGCATCACCGCCAAGGACCTGGACTACGACGACTACGCGGGGCTCGACGCGAAGGGCAAGGTGGTCCTGGTGCTGCGCCACGAGCCCCAGCAGAACGACACCGCCAGCGTCTTCGCCGGGGCCTCCTGGACCGACCATGCCATCTTCCGCAACAAGGCGGTCAACGCGCGGGACCATGGCGCCTTGGCCCTCCTTCTGGTCACCCCCCCCGGGAGCGCGGGGTACGAAGAAGACGCCTTGACCCGCCTCTCCGGAGACGAGGGGATCGGGGGCGGCAGCCTCCCCGCGGTGCACCTGAAGAGGGAGGCCGGCGAGGCCCTGTTGCGCAAGCTGGGCGTGGACGCCGCGCAGTGGGTGCAGGAGGTGGACGCCGACCTCAAGCCCCGCTCGGCTGCCTTTCCCACCGAGGTGATCGCGCGGCTGGCAGTGACGGTGGAGAAGGACCGCCGGCCGGCCTCGAATGTGGTGGGCCTCTTGCGCGGCCGCGACCCGGGCGCGGGGGCGGTGATCCTCGGCGCGCATTACGACCACCTGGGACGCGGCAACTCCAGCTCCCTCGCCCCCGATCGGCTCGGCGAGGTGCACAACGGCGCCGACGACAACGCCTCGGGCGTGGCCGCCCTCGTGGAGCTGGCCCGGGTCTTCGCCGCGGGGCCGCTCCCCCGCCGCACCCTGGTCTTCGCCGCCTTCTCGGGCGAGGAGCTGGGCATCCTGGGCTCCTCGCATTTCGCGAGCCACCCGCCGGTCCCGCTCGACTCGGTGCAGGCCATGATCAACATGGACATGGTGGGGCGCCCCAAGGACGGGAAGATCACGGTGGGCGGAGTGGGCAGCTCCCCCGGCTTCGCGGAAGAGGTGAAGCGCGCGGGCGAGGCGGTGGGCCTCGGCGTGTCCACCAGCAAGAGCGGCTACGGGGCCAGCGACCACACCGCCTTCTACACCAGAGGCGTGCCGGTGCTCTTCTTCTTCAGCGGCCTCCACGAGGACTACCACAAGCCCAGCGACGACTGGGAGAAGATCGATCGCGAGGGGATCGCCGGGGTGACGCGGATGGTGCAGGCGGTCGCGCGGGAGCTCGCCGAGCGCGAGGACCGCGTCGCGTTCGTGAAGGTGGCCGAGGACAGCTCGGCGGGACATGGCCGAGGCGCCGGCGCCGGGTACGGAGCCTACCTCGGCACCATTCCCGACTTCGGCGACTACGAGGGCGGAGCCAAGCTCTCCGGAGTCAAGGCGGGAAGTCCGGCCGAGGCGGCGGGGATCCGCGGCGGGGATGTCATCGTCCGCTTCGGCGGCCGCGAGGTGAAAGACCTCCACGGCTACACCTATGCGCTGCGCGAGCACAAGCCCGGCGACAAGGTGGCCATCGAGCTCCTGCGCGGAGAGGAGAGGATCACGGTGGAGGCGACGCTGGGCAGACGGGACTAGGGAGAGGGCCGGAGCGTGGACCGCTGCCGCCGGTGCATCATCCCCCGCGGATACCCGCGGGTGACCTTCGACGAGACCGGATGCTGCTCGTTGTGCCGGGATCACGAGCCCATCCGCTACCGCGGGATCGAGGTCGAGTCCTTCGTCAATCGTTTTTCTCAGGGCTTTGTAAGTCGGTTTAGGCAAGTGTTCCTTCATGATGGCATCGCTGAACACATTGGAACCGAAAAGCTCGTGTAAGGAATTGTTCGTATTACTGTTTTTTGTCATGGTTGTATCCTCTTTACACTTTCTAATCCTTGCTAGGGATGATGCCCGATTCAATCGGCGGTCAACTATAGCAGAAAAAAATATTTTTTATAACTCCTTATCCG
>CAZWKH010000209.1:0-4816 GCA_964633885.1 uncultured bacterium
TTGCAGAGAAATGACACGATTCCGGCTGCCATGCGGTGTCGGGCTCGGCCCCCCGCAGGATGCGCAGCACATTGTATTGCGGCACCGAGACACCGGCCTCGAGGATCGGGCGGTGGCCCCGCTCTGCTACCATGTCCCAAGCCCTCGACAGGGTCAGGAAGGACTCCATCTCCGCCGAGGCGAAGGGCCGCCGTTGCTGTATGGACTCCCGAATCGACGCGTTCATGGTGGAGAGAAGAATATCTTCCGAGGAAGATACTGTCAAGGAAGGTTTTTCTTTGGGATTTCTGGCCGGCCGGGTTCCCCGGTCAGGCTCCAAAGCATGGCCGGCCCCGGGGCAAAGCGCCTCGGTGCGCAACTGACATGATTCCAAAGCTGCTTCTATCTTATTGGACAATAGACAGTTGACAGAGGTCGCCGCAATGCGGTAGCTTACATACAAGGAAATCCAAAGATGAACCGCCCGAACATCCCCCGCGGACTGCCTTTCGACCTGCTCCCAGCCGCAATGTACCGGAGAATCGCCTCCGAGGCAGTCGAGCTGGAGGTCGACAAGGGTGAGATCCTCTTCAGCGTGGGCTCCCCCTCCCACTTCGCCTTCACCGTCCTGAGCGGCCGGGTGCACCTGCAGCACCTGCGCGCGGACGGCAGGGTCTTCGCGGTCTGCGTGCACGCTCCCGGGGACACCTTTTGCTGCCTGCCCATCATGGATCGGCGCCCCTATCCGGTGAACGCCATCGCGGTCATGCCCTCGACGGTTCTGCGCGTGTCCGCGGCTCTCTTCCGTGAATGCCTCACCAGCTGTCCGCAGTTCGGCCAGACCGTACTCGAGCGCTTCAGCCTGAGCCTGCGCGAAGTCGCTTGCCAGGAATGCCCCACCGACGCCGGTGCGAAACTGGCGACGAGGGTGCTCGGCATGCTCGAGAAGTTCGGCGCGGAGATCCCCCTCACCCGGCGGGAGCTGGGCGAGCTCGCCGGGGTCACCGTGGAAACGGCGATCCGCGAGATCAAGGGGTTCGAGCGCGCAGGCTGGGTGGCCACCCGCCGAGGCCACATCCAGGTTCTCGACAGGGAAGCTCTCGAGCGGCGCTCCGTGGGAGAGGGCGGCGCCTGCCCCATGTCGGGCTAGCCGCCGCCGCGGCGGAGAAGCTCCTCCCAGCGAAGCGTCCTGTCAGGAGCGGTGGCACGCGTCGACGAACCGGCGCACCCGCTCCACATCCACCGGCTGCCCCACCGCGCCGTCTTGCTTGAGCGCGGTGCCCACGATGAAACCGTCGGCCTGGTCGCGCAGCATGGCGAGCGTGTCCGGCGACGCCCCGCTCCCCACGAACACCGGCGCGCCGCCCGCGGCCGCGCGCACCGTACGCAGCCGGTCCAGGTCCACCGGCTTGCCGGTGCCGCTTCCGGAAACGACGAGTCCGTCGGCGCGGCCCCGCAACAGGGTGTCCTCCACCTCGTCCCGGATCGCGAAGGGAGCCAGAGGAGCCGAGTGCTTGACCGACACATCGGCCAGGATCCGGATCCCGCAAGCGCCGAGGCGCGCCCGCTCGCGAAGGATCTCGTGGGCGCGGCCCTGGATGATGCCCTGATCGGTGACCCGCGCCCCGCAGAGAATGTTCACCCGGATGAAATCGGCCCCCGCCGCATGGGCCACCGCGAGGGCGGCAAGCCCATCGTTGCGCAGGACATTCACGCCCAGGGGCAGTGCCACGGCGCGCCGTATCCCGGCGGCGATAACGGCCATCAGGGCCACGGTGGCGGGAGGGACCGCATCGGGGTAGAAGGGCGTGTCGAAGAAGTTCTCGATCATGAGCCCATCCGCGCCCCCGGCGGCAAGGGCCTGGGCATCCCGCATGGCCGCGTCCTGCACCGCTCCGAGGTCGCCGGCGAAGCCGGGCGCGCCGGGGAGCGCGGCCAGGTGGACCATGCCGATCACGGGCTTCCGCCCGGCCCAGACCGGAAACAGGGAGGGTGCCATCCTGCGTACCTCGCTGAAAGAGGAAGGGGCGGGCCGCAGCGGCCCGCCCCCAAAGTACCCGATGGCGCGATCGGGGCCTAGTGGCTCTTGAGGTACTCCTGCATCCCCTTCGGGCTGGCCTTCATGGTGTCCTCGCCTTCGTCCCAGTCCGCGGGGCAGACCTCCCCCTCATGGGCCGCCACATACTGGAAGGCCTTGAGGGTGCGCAGGGCCTCGGTGGCGGAGCGGCCCACCGAGAGGTTGTTGATGACCGCGTGCTGCACGACTCCCTGAGGATCGATGAGGAAGAGGCCGCGCAGGGCCACGCCGGCTTCCGCGTTGAGGGTGCCGAAGGAAGCGGCCATGGTCTTGTTGACATCGGCCAGCAACGGGTAGTTGAGGCTCCCACCGAGACCCCCGTCCTCCGCCTTGGAGTCCACCCAGGCCTTGTGCACGAACTGCGAGTCCACGGAGACGCCGAAGACCTGGCAACCGCGCTTCTCGAACTCCGCCGCGTGCTTGGAGAAGCTCAGCACCTCGGTCGGGCAGACGAAGGTGAAGTCGAGCGGGTAGAAGAGGAGGTACACCCACTTGCCCTTACCGGTGTAGTCGGAGAGCTTGAAGGTCCTGAGCTCGCCCTTGAAGTAACCCATCACCTCGAAGTCCGGCGCCTTCTTGCCGACGATGGAACCGATGGACATGTTCTGATCCTGCATGAACTCCTCCCAGGGTCCCGCGGCCCCGCGCTGAAAGGAGTCGGGAGCCGGCGGACGGTCTGATGGTTTGCTGGCGTGATTGGAGAGCTAAAAAGGATAGTCAATACCCAGGACGCCGCCAACTACTTCCCGGATACGGCCAATCTCCGCGCCCGATGCTCCCGGACGGCCACCGTGAGGAGCGTGATCGCGGTGAGGGGAAGGACCAGGAGCAGCATCATGCGGCCGTACAAGTGGATAGCGTCGTGGTCCGCCGCGTGGAGGATCAGGTAGGCGGTGTAGGCGGCGTAGTAGCCCAGGAAGAGGACGCCCTCCCAGCGGTTGATCCGGCACCCGGTGAAGAACACCGGCAGGCAGGCGACGGCCACGGCGAACATGATCGGGATGTCGAAGTGGAGCGCGGAGGTGGACACCGCGACCCCGCCCGGAGAGACGGCGGCCGTCACCCCCAGGACCCCCAGGATGTTGAAGATGTTGCTTCCGACGACATTGCCCACCGCGATGTCCCGCTGGCCGCGGATGCCGGCCATGACCGAAGTGGCCACCTCGGGGAGGGAGGTGCCCGCGGCCACGATGGTGAGGCCGATCACCATCTTGCTCACCCCCATGGCCTCCGCGAAGGACACCGCCCCGTCCACCAGCCACCGCGCGCCCAGGACCAGGATCGCGAGGCCGCCCAGAACGAAGAGGCTGTTGACAAGCACTGCGCGGGGCAGGGTGCCTGGCCGGGGCGGAGCGAAATGCGGCCCCTCGTCCTGCAGGCTCGGCGCCTCCTGCTTACTCTTGCGCAGCATGAACAGGATGTAGCCGGCCAGCACGACCAGGAAGAGGATGCCCTCGAGGCGGGTCACCGCGCCGCCCAGTCCGCAAAGGAAGAGAAGGGCGGACACGACGATCATGAAGGGCACATCGAGGCGCACGAGCTGCACCGCCACCACCAGGGGGGTGATGAGGGCGGAGAGCCCCAGGATGAAGAGCACATTGAAGATGTTGCTCCCCACCACATTTCCGAGCGCGAGGTCGGCCTGGCCCGTGAGGGCGGACCGCAGGGACACGGCGATCTCGGGAGCGCTGGTGCCCAAGGCCACCACGGTGAGGCCGATGGCCAGCGGAGAGATGCCCAGCAGAGCGGCCAAGCGCGAGGCGCCCCGCACGAGGAGTTCGGCCCCGGCGATGAGGAGCCCAAGGCCGGCGACGAACAGCACCGTGGTCTGGAGGTCCATGCCTTTCCTTCCCGGCGGCCGACTGCGGTACAATCCTCTTGCAAGCGCCCGGCGACGCGGAGGATACCCCTCCCTCACCTGTCCGGCCAAGCTCCGCTCGAGTCGTCCCGGCGCAAGGGGGTGCCGTCATGATGCTCACCCGACTCCATCCGGCCCTGGTCGTCGCGATCACGACGCTCCTCATCGCGGGAGCGCTCCCTGCCGCGGCCCAGATCCCGCCCCCGCTCCCGCCCAACAGCTCGGGGACCGCGCCCTTCCACCTAAGCGGCTGGGCGGAGCCGCGCCTGGCGAAGCCGGGTGAGCCGGTGGGCTTCCACCTCATGGTGACCAACACCGGCGACTCCACGGCGACCTTCATCGTCGACGGCTGCCCGGTGCACTACACCCTGGACGGCATCTACACGCCCCAGTGGGCCTGCGCAGAGTTTGCGCGGCTCATCTCTCTGGAGCCCGGCGGGAGCATCGCCTTCGACCCCGGCAACGACCCTCAGCTCCTCCACCATCCGCAGGATTACTTCCTGACGCCGGGAATGCATGCGGCCAGGCTGTGGATTCCCGGGGTGGGCGGCACTGAGGTCCACTTCGCGGTCGAGGACGGGTCCCCGCCACCGCCCGATCTCTACCCGATCGACGGATCCGTCTTCGCGCTCTCGGCCATCCCCGAGGGCCTGCCCATCGCCGGCGCGACGGTTCTGGCAGTGCCCGTGGTCTACACCATCACCGACACCCTGCCACCACCCTATGAGCCGGGCGCTGAAGGGGCTGCCGACCCTGCCCTTCCACCGGACCTCGAGCGCGGCCTGGCCTTTACGGGCCCGGACGGACGGTTCCACATGGACCTCCATCCGGGGACCTACCGCCTGATCGCCGGACGCGGCGGACAGCACCGCTATCAGTACTGGGATCATGTCGAGGGGGCC
>CAZWKH010000210.1:0-4779 GCA_964633885.1 uncultured bacterium
CTCCCAGAACTCGCCCTCGCTGGTGGTGCCGTCGCCCACGGAGGTGTAGGCCACCTCGTCCGTCTCGAAGCGCGGGCGGCCGGGCATCTCCGGATGCCGCGCGAAGTACAGGCCGGCCTCGGCGCAGCCCACCGCGTGGAGGCACTGGGTACCGGTCGGGCTCGACTGCGACACGATGTTGTGCGCCACATGGCCCCAGTGGCTCGGCATCTGCCGGCCGGCGCTGGCGGGATCCGCCTCCGCGCCCACGCCCTGGAGCAGCATCTCGCGCGGGGTCACCCCGAGCTGCAAGCAGAGCGCGCGGTCCCGGTAGTAGGGAAAGAACCAGTCGTGGCCCGAACGGAGGACCATCCCCGCCGCGGTCAGCACCGCTTCGTGTCCCGCGCCGCTGATCTGGAAGAAGATCTGGTTGCGCCGCTTGAGCTTAATCTCCGCGTCGTCGAGCCGCCGCGAGAGAACCATGTTGCGGTAGAGGGCGACGAGGCGATCGCGATCGAGCGTGGGGGAGGCGGTTTCGTGCGATGGGGCGGCCATAGGCGAGCGATTCTACCCGATCCCCCGGGTGCGGGCCAACCGCCGGGGCGCGCGCGGCCGCCGGGGCCCCGCACGGGACGGGAAAGCCCTTGGAATGACCATGGCTACCGGTTAGGCTAAGGCGTTCCCGGCGGGCCCTCCGTCGCTGCCGCGCGATCGGAGGCGATGCCGGGCGATTCATGAGAGGCGGGAGCAGGATGGACTCGAACCCGGCCGCGACATCGGCCCGCGAGGCTCAAGGCGTAGCCGACATCTTCCGGAAGGCGTACACCTACACGCGCGCCCGCGAGGCCCAGGCGTCGGGCTACTATCCCTATTTCATTCCCATCGCGGACTCCTCCGCCAACGAGGTGACCATCGACGGCCGCTCGCTGGTCATGGCGGGGTCCAACAACTACCTGGGCTACACCCACGACCCGCGCGTGATGGAGGCAGCCGAAGCCGCCGCGAAGAAGTACGGCACGGGATGCACGGGGAGCCGCTTCCTGAACGGCACCCTGGACATCCACGAGAAGCTCGAGCAGGACCTCGCCGCGTTCTGCGAAAAGGAAGCCTGCCTCGTCTTCTCCACGGGATTCCAGACCAACCTGGGCACGATCTCCAGCCTGGTGGGCCGCGACGACGTGGTGGTCATGGACAAGCTGGATCACGCCAGCATCGTGGACGGCTGCCGGCTCTCCTACGGGGAGACCCGCCGCTTCCGGCACAACGAGATCGGGGACCTGGACCATGTCCTGGGGAAGATCGACCCCAAGCGCGGGCGGATGGTGGTGGTGGACGGCGTCTTCTCGATGGAGGGGGACATCGCCCCGCTGCCCGAGATCGTCCGCGTCTGCCGGGAGCACGGCGCGCGGCTCATGGTGGACGAGGCGCACTCGGTGGGGATCCTGGGCGAGAAGGGGATCGGCGCCTGCGAGGTGAAGGGGGTTGTGGACGAGGTGGACCTGATCGGGGGGACCTTCTCCAAGTCCTTCGCATCCATCGGAGGCTTCGTGGCCGCCGAGGAGTCCGTGATCCACTACCTGCGCCACCACGCGCGCGCCCTCATCTTCAGCGCGAGCATGCCGCCCTATGCGGTGGCCACGGTGCAGAAGTGCCTCGACCTCATCCGGGAGGAGCCCTGGCGCCGCCAGCGCGTGAACCTCATCTCGGATCGCATGCGCCGGGAGTTCCAGCGGATGGGCTACGACACCACCACTTCGGAGACCCCGATCGTGCCCGTCATTATCGGAACGATCGAGAACACCTTCGTGTTCTGGAAGCGCCTCTTCGAGGAGGGGGTGTTCACAAACCCGGTCGTGCCGCCGGCGGTTCCCGAGACCTCCTGCCGGATCCGCACCTCGTACATGGCCACCCACACGGACGAGAACCTTGAGCGGATCCTCGGGGCCTTCCGCAAGGTGGGGCGCGAGCTCGGCATCGTTTCCTGAGCACCTGGGATCACCGGGGGGCTTCCGATCATGTCGATCACGGTGGAACCGGTCCGCTCCGGCCGGGAGCTGCACGCCTTCGTCACCTTGCCCTGGCGGCTGTATCGCCACGACCCCCAGTGGATCCCGCCGCTCATCGGCGACACCAAGAAGCTCTTCGACCCCAGGCACAACCCGTTCTTCGAGCACGGCGACATCCGCCCCTACCTGGCGCGCCGCGACGGGCGGGTGGTGGGGCGGATCGCGGCGATCCGCAACCGCAACCACGAGGCGTTCCAGGGCGAGGCGGTAGGCTTCTTCGGGTTCTTCGAATGCGAGGACGACCCCGAGGCCGCGCGGGCCCTGTTCGACGCGGTGCGCGCCTATCAGAGGGAGCAGGGGCTGCCGCGGTTCCTCGGCCCCATGAACCCCAGCACCAACGAGGAATGCGGTCTCCTCGTGGAAGGATTCGACACCCCGCCCGTGGTCATGATGACCCACGCCCTGCCGTACTACGGAGGACTGGTGGAAGGCTGCGGACTGTCGAAGGCCAAGGACCTCATCGCCTACGGGGTGGACGGCTACGAGGTCCCGGAGCGGCTAGAGCGGGGAGCCCTCATCGCCGCCGAGCGCAATCCCGAGATCGTTGTGCGCCCGCTCGACAAGAAGCGCTTCGAGCAGGATGTGGAGATGTTCCGCGCGGTCTACAACTCGGCCTGGGAGAAGAACTGGGGCTTCGTGCCCATGACCGCCGCGGAGATCGACCACATGGCCCGCCAGCTCAAGCCGCTGGTGGATCCCGGACTCATCCTCATCGCCGAGCACAGAGGGAAGCCGGTGGGCTTCGCCCTGGGCCTTCCCGATCTGAACCAGGCCATCAAGCACGCGAACGGGCGGCTGTTTCCCTTCGGGCTGCTCAAGATCCTCTGGCACGCCCGCCGCATCCACCGCGCGCGGGTCCTGGTCCTGGGGCTGGTCAAGGAATACCGGCACAACGGCATCGATGTGATCATGTACCGCGACTTCTTCCGCCACGGGGTGAAGAAGGGCTACAACTGGGGCGAGTGCTCCTGGATCCTCGAGGACAACTTCGCCATCCGCAAGCCGCTGGAGAGCTTCGGAGCCAGACCCTACAAGACCTATCGGATCTACGAGGGGCGCTCCGAGGGAGCGGCGGCCCCTTGACTCTGGCGCTCGTGACCGGCGCGAGCGGCTTCCTGGGGAGCCACCTGGTCGAGGCTCTCCTCGCCAGCGGGTACCGGGTGCGGTGCCTGGTGCGTCGCACCAGCAGCTTGAGCTGGCTTGCGCCGGACCGGGTCGAACTGTTCTACGGCGCGGTGACGGAGCCGGCGGCGCTGGCCGAGGCCGCTCGCGGCGCGGAGCTGATCTTCCACCTGGCCGGGGTCACGCGGACGCTGCGGCGGGCCGACTACGAGCAGGTGAACGCGGAGGCATGCGGTCTGGTCGCGCGAGCCGCGGCCGCCTCCGGTGCCCGCCGCATCCTTCTGGTGAGCAGCCTCGCCGCGGGAGGGCCCAGCGCTGCCGGCCGGCCCCGCCGCGAGGAGGATCCGGACGCGCCCGTCGGTCCCTACGGCCTGAGCAAGCTCCGGGGCGAGGCGCTGCTCAAGGCGCAGGCGGGGCGGACGGCCTGGACGATCCTTCGTCCGTCCGCGGTTTACGGCCCGCGCGACGCATCCTTCCTGCTCCTGGCCCGCTTCGCGAAGCGCGGGTGGGCGCCCGCGATCGGCGGCCCGGCCCAGCCGCTGAGCCTCCTCCACGCCCGCGACCTCGCCGAGGCCCTACTGGCCGCGGCGGCCTGCGAAGGGGCGGCGGGCCGGACCTACTACCTCGCCCATCCGGAGCCCGCGAACTGGGAATCCATCGCGCGGCTGATGGCGGCGCGGATGGAACGCAGGGTCCGCCGGTTGCGGATCCCGCGATGGGGATTGCGCGCGGCCGGATGGGGCGGACGCGCGGGCGCGCTGCTCTCCGGCCGCACGGACCCGCTTCCTGCAGACCGCCTGCGGGATCTCCTCGCCCCGGCCTGGGTCTGCGACCCGGCGCGAGCGCGGGAGGAACTCGGGTTCCGGGCACGCGTCGACCACGAGGCCGGGTTCGCGGAGACCATCGATTGGTACCGCGCGGAGGGCCTCCTGTGAGCCGCCTGCGCCCGGCCGACCTCTACACCACCGGCTACCTCGCCTTCGCGCTGGTCGTACTCCTCGCCGCGCCGCATCCCCCGGAGAACGCGCTGCTTCTCGGGGCGGCCCACCTCGCCGCCATCGCCGCGATCCTGGCCGGGCGGCGCTTCGGGGTGGACCGGTGGAAGGCCGGCGAGCTGCTCTTCGCCTTCTATCCCCTCGTGGTCTTCGGGCTCCTCTACTCCGAAGTCGGCACCCTGATCCGCGCGGTCCACGGCGGGGTCGTCCACGACGCGGCCATCCAGCGGGCGGAAGAGATCCTCTTCCGCTCGCAGCCCTCCCGCACCCTCCATGAGATCTGGCCCTGGCGGCCGCTGGGCGAATACCTCCACCTGGGGTACTTCGCCTACTACTTCCTCGCGCCGGTGCTGGCTCTGGTGCTCTACCTGCGCCGCCCGCGCCGGGAGTTCGACATCGCGATCGGGACGGTGGCCCTCTCCTTTTATCTCTGCTTCGGCATCTTCGTGCTCTATCCGGTCGCGGGGCCCTATCACGCCTATCCTCGCTCCGATCCCGCCGCCGTGGGCTACCTGCTTCCCCGGGTGGTGCGCGGCGTGCTGGACCGCGGCTCGTCCATCGGCGCCGCCTTCCCTTCCAGCCATGTGGCGGTCTCGCTGATGGTGTGGATCATGGCC
>CAZWKH010000211.1:0-4676 GCA_964633885.1 uncultured bacterium
GCCGGGCCGCCCGGCGCCGCTGGTGGCGCCGCGGCCGCGGACCCGGAGGAGGGAGAGCGATGACGACCTCGCGCGCGTTCCTGCGTCCCGCCGCCACGGCCGCTTGTCTGCTCACGGTCCTTGCCGCCTGCGGCGGGCCGAAGGGGGAACAAGCCCGCAAGGGCGATGAAGCCCTCCCGCCCGGTCCCGTGGTGACCACGCACGAGACAGGTCTCGCCGCGGACACCCTGGCTCATTTCCTCAATCCCTTCTTCGTGCCCTTCCGCCGCGCCCTCCACATGACGGCCATGGGGGACACCGCCGCGGCGGCGGCGCTGGACTCGGCCCACGCGGCCTGGAGGGAATTCGCCGACCACGCTCCCAAGACCTACACCGACGACATCGGCTGGCCGGGCCGGCGCGACGATGTGGAGACCGCGCTGGCCCTGGCCACCTCGCTTCTCGCCAAGGGAGACCCCTCGGCCGCCCATCTCGCTCTGGAGCCGGTGCGACTCCACCTGCGCGATCAGAACCGCGCGGTGGGAATCGTGGGGTGGCCGGACCTGCTGCTGGTCTTCCACGAGCCGATGGAAGAACTGGTGGAGGCCAAGGACGCGCAGTTCATGCGCTCGCGGGTGGTGGCGTTGCGGCTCGCCCTGAAGGGCCTGAACGGCTTCCCGCTCCAGGGGTTCGACTCCCAGGAGCGTGCGCGCGCGGGGCTCAGGCTGGGCGAGATCGCGGTGGAGCTGG
Organism: uncultured bacterium; assembly: GCA_964633885.1. Classification (GTDB taxonomy): domain Bacteria; phylum Eisenbacteria; class RBG-16-71-46; order JABDJR01; family JABDJR01; genus CAVXKA01. The sequence goes on from CAZWKH010000211.1 coordinate 730, forward strand.
ACAGCCTGGAGATCTCGATGGGGGAGGGCACGGCCGACCTCGCGGAGCCGCAACGGCACGCCAGGCAACTCAAGCGCGCCTTCGTGGATCTCTACACCAACTCCAAGTACTAGGGAACGCGGTCCGCGATGGCCCGGGAGGATACCTCGCCGGGCCATCGCGCGGCCGCCGGGAACACCCTAGCCGGAGATGCGGATGGTCCCGCTGCCGGCTTCCAGCCGGACGCTGGAAGTTCCCTCGCCGACCGTGAACGAGATCTCGTCGCGGGCGACGCGATGCACCTTCTCGTTCTCGAAGTCCACATGGATGGCGCCGCTCCCCGTCTCCGCGCGGACCTGGGCGGAACCGTCGGCAGGCATCACCAGATCGATGTCGCCGCTTCCGGTGTCGATCACGAAGGGCCCGGGGCCCATGTGGAGAAGCCGGAGCTGGACCTTGCCGCTCCCGGTGTCCAGGTTCGCCTCCTCCGCCGAGATGTTCCTGGCCTCGACATCGCCGCTCCCGGTGTCCACTGCGAGCAGCTTGCAGCGGGCGCCAAGGACGGTGACCTCCCCCGAGCCGGTGTCGGCCAGGATCTCGTCGCCCTGGGCGTCGGTGATGGACACATCGCCGCTCCCCGTGTCAGCGTGGACATCGCCCCGGATGTCCTGCACCGTCACATCGCCGCTGCCGGTATCCGCGTCGAATCCGCCCGTGATCCCGGAGGCGCGGATATTACCCGAGCCCGTGTCGGCGGAGAGCCGGCCGTGGATATCCTGCGCGGTGATGTTCCCGGTCGCGTTGTCGAGGCGCAGCTCGCCCTCGACCCCTGCGGCGTCGATGCCGCCCACCCCATGGTCCACCTCCAGGATCCCGCCCCGGGGCACCTTCACCGTGACATCGGCCCAGATCTCGAGGCCCTTGCCGTCCCCGGAGACCTCGATCTTGGAGACCTTGAGCGTGCCCACCAGGGCCTTCCACCAGCTGTCCTGTTCACCGGACTTGCGGCGGTTGGCCATGAAGGTGGAGCGGGACCCCGTGCCGAGCCTGGGGTACACATAACGGGTGCTTTCCTCGAGGGGGAAGAGGATGGAGACTTCGGAGCCCTCCCCGCGCTTGGTCTCGAGACGGATCCGCTCCCGCGTTGCGTCCTTGCCCTGGACGCGGATCTCGACCTCGAAGCGGGAGCCCTCGGTGGGGCCCACCGTGAACTCGCCGATCAGGTTGTGGATCCGAAGCCGCCGTCCCTCCAGGCTCAGCGACTCGGTGAACTCGCCTCCCGAGGGCTGGGCGGGCCTTGCGAAGAGAGTGGCGAGGGCGGCGACGGCGAGGGCCGTCGCGAGGCCGCCCGCGATCCTGCGGGGTGAGAACATGGACACCTCCCTAGGGTGGAGCACCCGGGGACTGTTGGGGGAGCGGAACTGGGGCGACATACGGAACTCCGGGGGGCCGGGTTGCGCCGCTCAGCGCAGCTCGGCCGAGGAGCCGGGCACTTCCCGCCAGGGTTCCTTCCGGCCGCCCAGATGCTGGGCCAGGAACTCCTCCACCCGGCCCAGAAAATCCAGGTTGTTCTCCGGCCGGGCGAAGCCGTGCCCCTCGTCGGGATAGACCACCAGGGTCACCGGCAGGTTGCGCGCACGCAGGGCGGCGGCGATGGCCTCCGACTCGGAGAGCTTCACCCGGGGGTCGTTCGCCCCATGGCCGATGAGGAGCGGCGCCCGGATGGCATCGGCATGGAAGAGCGGCGAGATCCGCCGGTTCAGGGCCTCGTCCGTCTCCACATCCCCCACCCGCAGCTTCCAGCGCAGCCTGCGCACCTGCCAGTAGGGAGGCATGGACTCGAAGAGGGTGGCCACATTCGAGGGGCCCACCATGTCCACCGCGCAGGCGTAGAGCTCCGGGGTGAAGGCGATCCCCGCCAGGGCGGCGTAGCCGCCGTAGGAGCCGCCCATGATGGCCACCCGCTCGGGGTCGGCGATGCCCCCGGCGATGGCCCATCGCACCCCGTCGGTGAGGTCATGCTGCATGGCCCCCACCCCCCACTGGGCCGTGGCCGCGTTCAGGAACGCCTTCCCATAGCCCAGGGAGCCGCGGAAGTTGGGTTGGAGCACCGCGTAGCCGCGGTTGGCCAGGAGCTGCACCCAGGGATCGAAGCCGTAGTCGTCCCGCGCCCAGGGTCCACCATGCGGGAGGATGACCAGGGGAAGCTTCTCCGGCTCCGCGCCCGGCGGGAGGGTGAGGTAGGCGGGGATGGTGAGGCCGTCGCGGGCGGGGTAGGTGACCGGTTGCCTTGGGGCGAGGCTGTGCCCGGACAGCTCGGGCATGGTCTCGAAGAGCAGTTCGCCCCGCTGCGTCGCGCGGTCGTAGAGGAAATACCGGGTGGGGGCGGCACTGGAGAGCGCCCCGACGAGCCAGAGCCGGTCCGCGTCGTCCCGGCTCTGGATGGTGAACGCGCTTCCGCAGAGTCGCGTGAGCGCCTCGAAGTCCTCCCGCAGCACGGGATCGATCACCCGCCACCTCGGGATCAGGTAGTTGAAGCCCACCGCCTGTACGGCGTAGGTGGACGGTTCCAGCAGCACCTGGGGGGTCCACCAGACATTCCACACATCGCAGGAATCATCGGTTGCGATGGTCCGGGTCTCCCGGCCGGTGGCCAGGTCGAGGAGCGCAATGCGGGACTTGTCACCGTCCATGCTGGTCTGCACGAGGAGTTCCCTGCCCCCGCTGTCGAAGGCGAGCACCTTGCGATAGAGCACCTCGCCCGCTTCCCAGAAGGGCCAGCGAACGAGATCGCGCCAGGGGCCGGACGCGTCCCGCACGCGCAGGATCGTGTCGCTGGTCTCGGAGTCGAGCGCCGTGGCGGCGCGGATGCGAAACGCGCCGTCGGTGGCCCAGTCGGTCACATCGCCGGGGTTCTCGGCCTCCAGCGCGATCTCGCCGGTGTCGAGGTGCAGGCGGTGCATGTCGAAGAGGGCGCGATCGCGCCGGTTGAGCCCGACCAGGATCTCGTTCGGGTGGTGGCGATCGGTGAGGAGGTCCCGGGCGGCGACTCCGTCGAAGGGAGTGAGGTCACGGATCGAGCCCGTCTCCAGGTCGAGGGCGAAGAGGTGGTCGTTCTCGTCGCCGTCCCGGTCCTGGAAGTAGAGGAGGTGGTGGCCGTCGTGGGCCCAGGCGAAGTCCCAGATCCCGCGGCGGGCGTCGCGGGTGACCGGCGCGTCGTCGGTGCGGCCCAGACCGCGCAGCCAGATGTTCATGACCCCCGCCGAGTCGGGGGCGAGGTAGGCCACATGGGCGCCGTCGGGGGAGAGCTGCGGGTTCTCCATCCGGGGGTTCCCGGCCAGGATGGCGCGGGGGATGAGAGGAGGGGGTTCGGCGCGTCTCGCGCAGCCGGGCACCAGGAGGAGGAGGGCAATGAAGAACCGGGCCGCCGGGAAGCGGAACGCCATGGACACCTCGGGTGGACTGTGGGGCCCCCATCCTGCCATGGCGCGGGGTCTTGGGCAAGCGGCCCGGCGCAGGTAAAATGGAGGTCTACCCTTCTCCACCGGGAGGACATCGATGGACTGGCACGAACTCGAAAAGACGAAGGTCGCTCAGCTTCGCGAGATGGCCAAGGAGAAGCTCGGGCTCGAAGGTACCAGCGGCATGACGAAGGAGCATCTGGTCGAGACCCTGGCCAAGGCGCTCAACATCGAGAAGCCGCACAAGGTCGTGCACGGAGCGCAGAAGACCCGGGTCAAGCAGGCCATCCGCGCGCTGAAGGCCGAGCGGCTGGAGGCGATGGAGAAGGGCGACAAGACCGCCCTCGAGCGGACGCGCCAGAAGATCCACCGGCTGCGCCGCGATCTGCGCAAGATGGCGACGGTGGGGAGCTAGGTCCCCGCCTCAATACGGGGCATTCCAGGCCGCGTCCCGAGCGCGAAGCCGATCATCTTGTAGAGGAGCCGCGCCGCCACATTCCCGTCCCA
>CAZWKH010000212.1:0-4668 GCA_964633885.1 uncultured bacterium
GCCCATGAAGGGCATGCGGGTGGCCGGCTGCCTGCACGTGACCAAGGAGACCGCCGTGCTGGTGGAGACGCTGCGCGCGGCGGGCGCCGAGATCGCCTGGTCGGGCTGCAATCCCCTCTCCACCCAGGACGACGTGGCCGCTGCGCTGGCGGCCAAGGGCGCCTCCATTTACGCCTGGCACGGCATGAACGTGAAGGAGTTCTACTGGTGCATCGAGCAGACGCTCCAGATGAATCCTACGCTCACCCTCGATGACGGGGCCGACCTCATCATGACCGTGCACACCAAGAGGCAGGACAAGGCGCAGTTCGTGCTGGGCGGCACCGAGGAGACCACGACCGGAGTGCACCGCCTGCGCGCCCTGGCCGCCGACGGCAAGCTCCTCTATCCGGTCATCGCCGTGAACGACGCAGAGACCAAGTGGGACTTCGACAATGTCTACGGCACCGGCCAGTCCTCCATCGACGGCATCCTGCGCGCGACCAGCGTGCTCCTGGCCGGCAAGAACTTCGTGGTCGCCGGCTTCGGCCACTGCGGGCGCGGCGTGGCCATGCGCGCCAAGGGCATGGGGGCCAATGTCATCGTCACCGAGGTCAAGGCGACGGCGGCCTTGAAGGCCACCCTGGAGGGCTTCCAGGTCATGAAGATGGACCAGGCGGCCCGGGTCGGCGACATCTTCATCACCGCCACCGGGATGAAGGATGTGATCGTGGAGCGCCACTTCGAACGCATGCGGGACGGCGCCATCGTGTGCAACACGGGCCATTACGACTGCGAGATCAACATCGGGCACCTGGAGGGTCTCAAGAAGTCGAAGCGGGAGGTTCGCGCCAACAACGACGAGTACACCATGGCGGACGGACGCAGGATCTACCTCCTCGCCCAGGGCCGGCTGGTGAACCTCGCCGCGGCCGAAGGGCACCCCTCCGAGGTGATGGACATGTCCTTCGCCAACCAGTTCCTCTCGCTCCTCCGCCTCTCCCGGGAAGGGAAGAAGATGCAGAAGGAGGTCTACACGATCTCGGAGCAGCAGGACCAGGAGATCGCGGGGGTGAAGCTGTCGACCATGGGCCTGGGGCTCGACAAGCTCACCAAGGAGCAGATCGCCTACGCCGACGACTACATGGCCGGGACCTAGGCCGCGCTCCGTCGAGCGGGCGGGAGAGGGCCGGGGAACCCCCCGGCCTTCTTCTTGTCCGGCCGCGCCCGCCAGGTCACGCGAAGGGGTGATCCCACTCGGTGAGCAGTTCCGCTTCGCGGGCCGGCTTCAATCCCGCCTTGAGCTCCGTGCCGACCGGGCGCGTCGCGTCCCACGCCAGGGTCTGGCGCACGGTGTCGAGGAGCGGCCGGGTGGCAAGCCCCAGGGCGGCGGCCCGGCGCACATCCACCTCCATCAGGCCGTCCTCCTCGGGAGGCGAGGCGAGAGGGAGATCGGACCAGAGCTCCACCTTGCGCTCCGTGAGGTAGCGCTCGTCCACCCAGACGAACTCGGCCTTGCTGCCGGCGGCCTCGCGGCAGGCGCCCAGCACCTGTTCCATGGTGCAGGGGGGCGCGGGCTGCGTGCCCGTCCCGGCTGGACCGGTGGCGTTGTAGACCCCCGCCTTGCCTTCTTCGGCCATCCGCAGCATCCAGGCGGCGAGATCGGCGGCGTGGATGAACTGCACCGGCCGCTCGGGAGGGCTCGGTACGAGAACCCGTCCGCCCATGGACACCCGCCGCACCCAGTAGGTGAAGCGATCGGTCTGATCGTAGGGCCCCACGATGAGCCCCGCGCGCACGCTGAGCACCCGGCCCGGCATGGCTTGCTCGGCGGCCTCCTCGCAGAGCGCCTTCAATCCGCCGTAGGTGGTCTCGGTGATCTCCTCAACGGCGGGATCCACGAGCACCGCGACCGGGGCGCTCTCGTCCATACCCGGATAGAACTTGGAGTAGACGGAAATGCTCGAGACGAAGGTATAGTGGCCGACCTTGTCCGCGAGAAATCGCGCCGAATCCCCCACCAGCCGCGGGAAGTAGCCGCAGGTGTCGATGGCGGCGTCCCAGGTGCGGCCGGCGAGCCTATCGAGATCGCCTTCGCGGTTGCCGAGAATGTGCTCGACCTCGGGGAAGAGTCCGGGGTTGGTCTCGCCGCGGTGGAAGAGCGTGATCTCATGGCCGGCCTGCTTCGCCAGCTCCACGGTGTGGCGGCCCAGGAACTTGGTCCCGCCGAGAACGAGGAGTTTCATGCGTGGTGTCCCCTTGTTACTGAAAGAGCGGCGGGAACGCTCGGTTGCCGATGAGGGCGCCGCCCAGACAGCGCCGCGGTTCGAAGGTCGGCGAGCCATGCTCGCGGCGCGACTCCACCAGCCGGTCCAGGAGGTCGGCGCCGTGCGCGTCGTCCGCCCCCAGGGCCAGGATCACCGCCACCCCCGGAGACAGGACGCAAAGCGGGTCCACCCTGCCGCCGGAAACCGCGGCCGCGAGGATGGTTGCGGGACCGATCACACAGTCGTCCAGGCCGGACAGGTCGATCCAGAAGCCGGCCCCCTGCTTGAGGCTGGTCCCCGCCATCCCCCCCGTCATGAGGTACCAGTCGTCGCCGGACGCGTCGGCCAGCACGCCCAGTCCGAGGTCGACGCCCATCCCCGGGCCGCCTCCCCACGGGCTCCAGCTCTCCAACGCATCGTCCCCGGCGGCATCCAACAGGAGGCCGATCCCCTGAGCCCACCCTCCGCCCTGTTCGGCGGCGAAGTAGGAATCATCGCCCTCGAGATCCACCAGAGCGCCCAACCCGGCCGCGGCTCCCGCGCCTTGGGATCGTCCATCCGCCCGGTAGAGGTCCCTGCCCGTCCCGTCGATCAGAAGGCCGACCCCCCCCGATTCTCCCGGCAGCTGCCCGGCGGCCGCTCCCTGGCCCAGCACCATGCCCGACAGTCTCGCCTCACCGGGCCGGGGTGACTCGTCCCTGAAGGGGCCGGCCAAGTACTCGTCGTCCCCGCCCAGGTCGATCAGGGCGCCCACCCCCCGGTTCCCGCCGAAGCCCTGCACGCGACGGACGGCTTGTCCCCGGCAATCGTGGTGATCGTTGCCCCCGGCGTCGATGAGGAGGCCGACGCCGCGCGCGGCCGCGCCCTCGCTCCAGGAGCCCATCGCGTAGCGATCGTCTCCTCCTCCATCGACCAGCCATCCCACGCCTAGGAAGCCGAAACCACCCCCACCGCGCAGGGCGGTGTATTCGTCGCGTCCCTCGCCCAGGTCGCAAACGGCGGCATATCCCAGGAGCGCGCCTCCCGGCCCCATCGAGACGCTGTCCGCCGGCGCGTAGCAGTCGCTGCCTCCGGCGTCGATGACGATCGACACGGGCTGGTCCCCCGACGCCGCGCCGGGACCGGCATAGCTGTCGTCGCCCCCCAGGTCGAGCACCAGCAGATAATCCCCCCGATAGCGGTTGGCGCCGGTACCGCCTATCGCGACTCTCCCCCGCGGGGTCGGCCACTCCAGGTGAAAGTCCCGAGCCCCGGGATCCGGCAGCTCGTTGACGACCCGATCGATCGCGCTCGCCAGCGGCAGGGCCGCCGCGACCAGGGCGGCCAGGTCGACGGAATCCAGGCGGCGCACCATCTCCGCATCCTCGAGGCGCGCCTCCAGAGACGGGGCGGGGGCTTCCCCAAGTTGCCGCAGGAGCGCCCTCACCGTCGCCTTGGATCTGCCGCCGAGGAATCCACCCTGGGCGAGCTCCGACTGCTCCAGGATGCGGTCGCGGTCCTCCGCGGCCTGCACGGCGGCGGCGAGCAAGCTGGATATGGAGGGGGCGATCCGAGGATCCAGAGAAGCCGACTCGCGAAGCACCGTTTCCCTTGCCCGACCCTGATAGCGCTTGCCGCTCCCGATGTAGAGCAGGGCCATGGCCGAGTCGATGAGCTTTGCCGCTTCCCCGGGCTCCAGAGCGTCGACTTCCCAGAGCTGGAGCTTGCGGACCTCCGCCGCCGCAGTCGCCGGCGAGTCGGAGCGGAGAAGATTCCCGGGTTCACCTCCCAGGATCCCGGCCAGTTCTTGCAGACGCGGGGCCGCCGGTGCCGGGGACCAGCCCGGGATCTCACGCGTCAAGCTGCGAGCCAGGCTCTCCAGCGTAGCCGGCGCCCTCAGCGGCGCCGCCATGAGATAGCGCTGAAGATTGAGGCGATCCGCGTACCCTCCCGCCAGCTCCAACGCCGCCGGGTCCACGCGGAAGTCCTCCGCCCGGACACCGTTCAACTCGGCCAGCGTGTCGAAGGCGGCCCAGTAGCGGGGGGAGTCGAAGGCGAGCGTATCCGGCGCATTTGCGGACGCGTCGACAGGTCGCGACTCCTGCACGCTCACCCGGGTGATCATTTCCGCGGTCAGAAGCACAGCAAAGACGCGTGTCGCTGCGCCGGCAAGCGTCGCGGACCGCAGCCGCATCATGCGCCGTCCCCCTTCGCCGGTGCACTCTCCTCGCCCTCCTCCAGCGCCTTTGACGCCGGCAGCCCCGACAGCATCGCGCGTCGCACCTCCAGCACCAATGCGTCGATGTCCGAGCGCGTGCGGCCTTCCACGCTTACCGGCGGATGGATCACCACATGGATGTTGCCCGGCCGGAAGAGAAGCTGCATCTTGCCGTAGATGGCGCCGGCGTCGCGGATGGAGATCGGCAGGATCGGAAAGCCGGTG